>NZ_JBFPFS010000007.1:0-252803 GCF_047978125.1 Burkholderia sp. LFS061
GCCCTCGGGCCGCTGCCTGACGCGCTAAAGTTTGTCTTTTCTTTTTCATCGGCATATCCATGGCCTTTACACCTCATGATATGCCTCGCCCACGAAATCACGGATAGGTCCTTGGTCTCGAACAGATCCTGTATCGTCATCTGCAGATCATCGGCACCGTGATGAAGTCGCGCGAGCAGGACGAGAAACACGCAATGGTTCGGCGCTTCCGCGAACATTGGCTCGAACGCTTTGCGGGCGGTGCAGGCCTGGAACCGGTCGTCGATAGTGTTTTTCCCCTGAAGAATGCCGCAGATGCGCATCGACGGATGGAGTCGTCCGTGAACGTAGGAAAGATCATCCTTACGATGAGCGAGCACACTTGAAGTGAAGCTTCCTCGATCTGTGCGCATATGCGTCGACGCGCTTGGCTGCGACGCGGGTCAAAGCGGCCATTCGCGGACGTTGCGCGAGTGACCGCATGTGAATCCCCCGGGCAGGCGTCTCTCGCTTCGGGAAGGATCACCGCACAAAAAAGTGAATTGATGCTGGCGGACCGGGCTCAACTCTTGCTCGACGTCTTTGCTACAAATGGCGTGGGCGCATGCTGAACCTGTTCGCTTCCACATTTCGGGCATTGCGGGTGAGCGGTTTCATGCTCCGCGAGATGTTCAACATGTTCGAACGTCTCGCCACACTTCTCACAACGGTATTGGTAAGTAGGCACGGCATCCCTCCGGCACGAAGCTTGCGAGTGTCGCCACGGACGAAGCCCGGACGGCGTCCAGCACCCCAGATGAGGAATTGTAGTTCAGGACATGTGCAGACACTAATCCTCCATCACCACAACACGCTGCTCCCCGCACGGCCCGGTGATAAGCTCAACGTCGATGCACCATCGCCCATCCGCCCCCAAACGAGCCCCCTCATGCCCCTCGCCCCAGCCATCCTCTCCGCCTTCACCCCAACCGGCAAGCTGCGCGCGTCGATCAATCTCGGCAACCCGATCCTCGCGAACCGCGATCCGGCCACCGGCGAACCGTTCGGCGTGTCGATCGACCTGGCGCGCGCGTTCGCGGAACGCCTGTCGGCCGAGCTGGAACTCGTCGTGTTCGACGCCGCCGGAAAATCGGTGCAGGCGCTGACCGAAGAGCGCGCCGATTTCGGTTTCTTCGCGGTCGATCCGCTGCGCGGCGAAATGGTCGCGTTCACCGCGCCGTACGTGCTGATCGAGGGTTTCTATCTCGTGCGCGACGCTTCGCCGATCCGCACGAACGAGGACGTCGACCAGCCGCACAACCGCGTGACCGTCGGCAAGGGCAGCGCATACGACCTGTTCCTCACCCGCGAACTGAAGGCCGCGCAGATCGTGCGCGCGCCGACGTCGCAGGCCGTCGTGCAGACGTTCGTCGAACAGCAACTGGAAGTGGCGGCGGGCGTGAAGCAACAACTCGAAGCCGACGCAGCGAAGACAACGGGCCTGCGCCTGCTCGGCGAACGGTTCATGGTGATCCGGCAGGCGATGGGCGTGCCGAAGAGCCGCGGCGAGGCCGCCGCGGCGGCGCTGAACGAATTCGTCGAGGACATGAAGGCGTCGGGCTTCGTCGCGGATTCCCTGCGGCGGCACGGCATCACCGGCGCGTCCGTCGCACCGCCAGCCTGACCGAAAACCGCGTGAAATAAAAACGGCCCCGGTGTCTGAACCGACACCGGAGCCGTTCATTCGACACGCCGCATTCAACCGACCCGCGCTTCCCCCTGCCGCTCGGCTTCACGCTCATCCGCCGCCGTGCGCGCGAGCACCGGCTTCAGCGCCTGCCCCGTATGGCTCGCGCTCACCTGCACGAGCGCCTCCGGCGGCGCGGCCGCGACGATCGTGCCGCCGCCCACGCCACCTTCCGGCCCGAGATCGATGATCCAGTCGGCTTCCGCGATCACGTCGAGGTCATGCTCGATCACGACGACACTGTGCCCCGCGTCGACCAGCCGGTGCAGCACGCGAATCAGCTTCGCGACGTCCGCCATGTGCAGGCCGACCGTCGGTTCGTCGAGCACGTACAGCGTGTGCGGCGCCTTCTGGCCGCGCCGCGTGATGTCGTCGCGCACCTTCGTCAGTTCGGTGACGAGCTTGATGCGCTGCGCCTCGCCGCCGGACAGCGTCGGCGACGGCTGGCCGAGCGTCAGGTAGCCGAGGCCGACATCCTTCATCAGCTGCAGCGGATGCGCGATGTTCGAGATCGGCGCGAAAAATTCCACCGCTTCGTCGATCTCCATCGTCAGCACGTCGCCGATGTTCCGGCCGCGCCACGTGACCGCGAGCGTCTCCGGGTTGAAGCGCTGCCCGTGGCACACGTCGCACGGCACCTTCACGTCGGGCAGGAAGCTCATGCCGATCGTGCGCACGCCTTGCCCCTCGCACGCGGGGCAGCGTCCGTCGCCGGTATTGAACGAGAAACGCGACGCCGTATAGCCGCGCGCACGCGCTTCCAGCGTATCCGCGAACAGCTTGCGGATCGTGTCCCATACGCCGATATAGGTGGCCGGGCACGAACGCGGCGTCTTGCCGATCGGCGTTTGATCGACTTCGAGCACGCGATCGATCTGTTCCCAGCCGCTCAACGACTCGCAGCCCTGCCACGCATGCGTGACGTTCAGCGACGGCCGCGGCGCGCTGCGCGCGAGCACGCTCGAGCGGCGGTTGGCCGCCGGTGCGTCCTGCTGCGCGGCCTTGCGCGCGCGCCGCGTGGCCGGCGACGACAGCACCGAGCGGCCGACCGCGTCGAGCAGGTTCGTCATCAGCACGTCGCGCGCGAGCGTCGACTTGCCCGACCCGCTGACGCCCGTCACCGCGACGAGCCGCGCGAGCGGAATGCCGACCGTGACGTCGCGCAGGTTGTGCAGCCGTGCCCCATGCACGGTCAGCCAGGCTTCCGGCACCGCGGCACCGCCCTTCTTGCCCGGCACGCTCACGCCGCGGCGCGTTTGCAGCGGATGCGCCATCGGATGCGCGAGCAGGCGCCCCGTCACCGAATCGGACTGCGCGGCGAGATCCGCGACCGCGCCTTGTGCGACCAGCGTGCCGCCGCGCTTGCCGGCGCCCGGGCCGACGTCGATGATGTGATCGGCGCGGCGGATGGTGTCTTCGTCATGCTCGACGACGACCAGCGTATTGCCCTTGTCGCCGAGCTTGCGCAGCGCGTCCAGCAGGATCTGGTTGTCGCGCGGATGCAGGCCGATCGTCGGCTCGTCGAGCACGTAGCAGACGCCCTGCAGGTTGCTGCCGAGCTGCGCGGCGAGCCGGATGCGCTGCGCTTCGCCGCCCGACAGGCTCGGCGCCGCACGGTCGAGGCTCAGGTAGCCGAGCCCGACTTCCTCGAGAAACGCGAGGCGGCTGCCGATCTCGCTGACGATGTCGCGCGCGATCTGCGCGTCGCGCCCGGTGAGTTCCAGCCCGTCGATCCAGCGCCGCGTATCCGACACCGTCCACTGCGCGACCTCGACGATCGGATGCGCGTCGAACGTGACCGCGCGCGCGGACGGATTCAGCCGCGTACCGCCGCAATCCGGGCACGGCTCGTTGCCGACGCCATCCGGTTCCTGCTCGTCCGACGGCAGCGTCTGCTCGCGGCCGCGGCTGTCCTCGGCAAGCACCGTGTCGTCGTACGCCGCGCGCTGTTCGCGCGTGAGCGTGACGCCGGTGCCGACACAGGTCGTGCACCAGCCGTGCTTGCTGTTGTACGAGAACATCCGCGGGTCCAGCTCCGGGTAGCTCGTGCCGCACACCGGGCACGCACGCTTGACCGACAGCACCTTGACCGCACCGACGCGCGCGGTCGAACGATCGTTCTGCATCGCATCGTGCAGCCCGTCGAGCGGCGCGAGCAGATGCATCACGCCCTTGCCGAGTTCGAGCGTCTCGTCGAGCACGCGCCGCAGCTCGGCCTCGTTGTCCGGCGATACGACGATATCGGCGACCGGCAGCTCGATCGTGTGCTCGCGGAAGCGGTCGAGCTTCGGCCACGGATCGACCGGCACGAACTCGCCGTCGACGCGCAGATGCGTGCTGCCGCGCGCCTTCGCCCACTTCGCGAGATCGGTATACACGCCCTTGCGGTTGACGACGAGCGGCGCGAGCAGCCCGACGTGCTCGCCGCGATGATCGCGCAGCAACTGCGCGGCGATCGATTCGACGGATTGCGACGTGACCGGCGTGCCGTCGTGGATGCAATGCTGCAGGCCGAGCTTCACATACAGCAGCCGCAGGAAGTGCCAGACCTCGGACGTCGTCGCGACCGTGCTCTTGCGGCCGCCGCGCGACAGCCGCTGCTCGATCGCGACGGTCGGCGGAATGCCGTACACAGCGTCGACTTCGGGGCGGCCGGCCGGCTGCACGATCGAGCGCGCATACGCATTCAGCGATTCGAGGTAGCGGCGCTGGCCTTCGTGGAACAGGATGTCGAACGCGAGCGTCGACTTGCCGGAACCCGACACGCCGGTAATCACGTTGAACTTGCCGTGCGGGATATCGACGTCGAGCGACTTCAGGTTGTGCTCGCGCGCGTTGACGATCCGCACGACATCCTCGCCTTCGATCGCACGGCGCTCGCGCGCGGCGTTCAGCACGGCCTGCAGCGGCACGCCTTCGTCGCCGAGCGGCACTTCGGCATCCATCGCACGGTCGTACTGCAGCAGCGCAACGCCGGTATGCGATTCGGGGCAGGCCTTCACGTCGTCGGGCGTGCCCGCGCACAGCACGAGGCCGCCGCCGTCTCCGCCTTCCGGGCCGAGATCGATCAGCCAGTCGGCCGCGCGGATCACGTCGAGGTTGTGCTCGATCACGATCAGCGAATGGCCGGCTGCAAGCAGCTTGCCGAACGCCTGCATCAGCTTCGCGATGTCGTCGAAGTGCAGCCCGGTGGTCGGCTCGTCGAACATGAACAGCCGCGCACGCGCGACGCGCGCCTCTTCCGTGACGACCCGGCGGCCGTTGACCGCCGCCGCGGATTCGGCGAGGAAACCGGCCAGCTTCAGGCGCTGCGCTTCGCCGCCCGACAGCGTCGGCACCGGCTGGCCGAGCTTCACGTATTCGAGCCCGACGTCGACGATCGGCTGCAGCACGCGTAGCACCTCGGCGTCGGTCGCAAAAAACGCGGCCGCTTCGCTGACGGTCAGGTCGAGTACGTCGGCGATGTTCAGCGCGCGGCCGTCGCGCTCGATGCGCACTTCGAGAATCTCGGCGCGGTAGCGGCTGCCGTCGCAGTCCGGGCAACGCAGGTAGACGTCGCTCAGGAACTGCATCTCGATGTGCTCGAAGCCCGAGCCGCCGCAGGTCGGGCAACGGCCATCGCCCGAGTTGAAGCTGAACGTGCCGGCGCCGTAGCCGCGTTGCAGCGCGAGCGGCGCCTTCGCGAACAGCTTGCGGATCTCGTCGAACGCGCCGACATAACTCGCCGGGTTCGAGCGCGTGGTCTTGCCGATCGGCGACTGGTCGACGAACACCACATCGCCCACCTGGTCGGCGCCCGTCAGGCTGCGATATGCGCCCGGCGACTCGGTTGCCTTGCCGTGGTGCCGCGCCATCGCCGGATAAAGCACGTCCTGCAGCAGCGTGGATTTGCCGGAACCCGACACGCCGGTCACGCACACGAGCCGTTGCAGCGGAATCTCGACCGTCACGTCGCGCAGGTTGTGTTCGCTCGCGCCGCCGAGCACGATCCGCGGCGTATCCGCGTCGACCGGCCGGCGCGCCCAGTTCGACGCATGCGCGACATGCTTGCGGCCGCCGAGATACTCGCCCGTCAGCGTGTGCGCCGAACGGATGTCGGCCGGCGTGCCGTCGTAGACGATCGTGCCGCCGCGCTCGCCCGGGCCGGGGCCCATGTCGATCAGCCGGTCGGCCGCGAGCATCACCGACGGATCGTGCTCGACGACGACCAGCGTATTGCCCGCGTCGCGCAGCCGCTGCATCGCCTCGACGATCCGCGTGAGATCGCGCGGATGCAGCCCGATGCTCGGTTCGTCGAGCACGAACAGGGTTTTCGTGAGCGACGTGCCGAGCGCCGTCGTCAGGTTGATCCGCTGCACCTCGCCGCCCGACAGCGTGCGGCTCTGCCGGTCGAGCGTCAGGTAGCCGAGACCCACGTCGCACAGGTATTTCAGGCGCGTGCGCACTTCGGCGAGCAGCAGCTTCAGCGCGTCGTCGAGCAGCGCGCTCGGCAGGCTGACTTCGTCGAAGAACCGGCGGATGCGCTCGATCGGCAGCAGCATCAGGTCGTGCACGGTCAGGCCCGGCAGCGCTTCGAGCTGCGCGCGGCTCCAGTCGACGCCGCGCGGCATGAAGCGGCCGGCCGGCGCGAGCACGCCGTCGGCATTCTCTTTCGAGCCGAGCCGCCATTGCAGCGATTCCGTCTTCAGGCGCGCGCCGCCGCACACGTCGCACGGCGTG
The DNA here is from genome assembly GCF_047978125.1 of Burkholderia sp. LFS061. Classification (NCBI taxonomy): domain Bacteria; kingdom Pseudomonadati; phylum Pseudomonadota; class Betaproteobacteria; order Burkholderiales; family Burkholderiaceae; genus Burkholderia; species Burkholderia sp. LFS061. Next base: position 6,425 of record NZ_JBFPFS010000007.1, read on the forward strand.
TAGCTGCGGTATTTCGACAGCAGCACGCGGATATGCATCTTGTACGCCTTCGATTCGAGGTAGCCGAAGAAGCGCTTCACGCCGTACCACTGGCTCTGCCACTTGCCGTTCCAGTCCGGCGAGCCGTTGACGACCCAGTCGCGCTCGGCGTCCGTCAGCTCGGCCCATGGCACATCGCGCCGGATGTCGGCCTTCGCCGCGTAGCGCATCAGGTCGTCCTGGCACTCCTTCCACGCGGGCGTCTGCATCGGCTTGATCGCGCCGCCGCGCAGCGTCTTGCGCGCGTCGGGAATCACGAGGCCGAGATCGACGCCGATCACGCGGCCGAAGCCGCGGCAGGTTTCGCACGCGCCGTAGGCCGAGTTGAACGAGAACAGCGCCGCCTGCGGCTCCGCGTAGCGCAGGTCGCTGTCGGGATCATGGAGCCCGGTGGAGAAGCGCCACACCTGCGGCTCCGCGGGCGTGCCGACCGCGTTTTCCGGCTCAGCCGCGAGCACGTAGACGTTCACGCGCCCGCCGCCGCGCTTCAGCGACGCCTCGATCGCCTCGACGACGCGCACCTTGTCGGCCTGCTGCACGCGGAACCGGTCGGCCACCACGTCGAGCACCTTGCGCGGCCCGGTGGGCGATGCGACTTCGCGCTGCGCCTGCACGCGCGTATAGCCGCTCGCGGACAGCCATTGCGTGACTTCTTCATCGGATGCCGAGTCCGGCAACTCGACCGGAAACGTGACGACGACGCGCGGGTCGTCCGCCTGCGTGCGCGCGACGAGCTCCGCGTAGATCGTCTCCGGCGTGTCGTGCCGCACCCGCCGCGCGGTCTTGCGGTCGAACAGCTCGGCCGCGCGCGCGTACAGCAGCTTCAGGTGATCGTTCAGCTCGGTCATCGTGCCGACGGTCGAGCGCGAGCTGCGCACCGGGTTGGTCTGGTCGATCGCGATCGCGGGCGGCACGCCGTCGACGCGGTCGACCTGCGGGCGGTCCATCCGGTCGAGAAACTGCCGCGCATACGCGCTGAAGGTTTCGACGTAGCGCCGCTGGCCTTCCGCGTACAGCGTATCGAACACGAGACTCGACTTGCCGGAGCCCGACGGGCCGGTGACGACCGTCATTTCGCCGGTGCGCAGGTCGAGATCGAGATTCTTGAGGTTGTGCTGACGTGCTCCGCGAATGCGGATCAGATTGCTGGATGACAATTTGCCTGCCCGTCGAATGAGTTAGCCAGGGTTCACGGTGCCGGAACGCTGCGGCGAATGCCCGCAGGCGCGGCGCGCGTGCCGCCCGGATCATGCCCGGGCGGCTCGAGTTCGACGGATACTATACTGTATATTCATACAGTTTTCCATGACGGGATCGCGATCCCGCCACCGGGCGGGCCGGCAAAGCAGCGGCGGCACGCGCGCCGCCGGTTGCGACGCTCGCGCGTGCCGATGCCGTGTCGCCGCGGCTACTTCTGCAGCAGGATTTCCACGCGCCGGTTGCGCGCGCGCCCTTCCGCCGTATCGTTCGACGCGGCCGGATCGGCCTCGCCGCGCCCCGTCGCCGCGAACGAATCCGCCTTCAGCCCATGCTCGCGCAAATAGGCCGCGACCGCCTCCGCACGCCGCCGCGACAGCGACAGATTGTGCGCATCCGAGCCGGTCGAGTCGGTATAGCCGGTCACGTCCACGCGCGAGTAATGCTTGTCGCCCTGACGATTCAGCAACGCGTCGAGCGCGGCCTGCGCGGTGGGCGTCAGCGCGGCGGAGTCGGTCGCAAAGTACGCATCGCCCGTCAGGCTGACTTTCTCGGCGGCCGCCGGTGCGGCCGGCGCGGCTGCCGGGGCCGGCGCTGCCGGCGCGCCGCACTGGAAAACGAGCGAGCGCGGGTCCGCGCCGTCGCGGAACGGCGCCGTGGAATCGACCGTGCGCACGGCATCGCTGCCGCACATGCGCGTCGCGACTTTCATGCAGGTCTTCTCGCTCGACAGGATGCCGTGGCAGTCCACGCGGAAGGTTCGAATGCCGTCGCGCGGCTGCAGTTCGTACGCGTTGAACGTCGGCCCCGATGCGCTCGAACACGCAGCCAGGGAAACGACGGACGCCAGCAATGCAAGATGGTGTTTTTTCACTTGATGACTCCGAAAATGCGATGGGCGCAGCGAATGCGGTGCGCGCGGCACAGCCGCATTCGCGTGCGTTCCGTGTGGTTCGCGCTCGATCACTTCCACTGATACAACATACCGGCGCCGACGACGCGCTGACTGCCGGCGAAACCGCCGTTCAACGTCGCCTTCAGGTTCTCCGTGATGCGCGCCTGCACGCCGACCGCCATGGCCTTCTGGCCCTGGAACGTCGCCGTGCCGACCCCCATCGCGAAGTTCGAATCGCGGTCCATGTGCGGGATCGACGCCATCGCGGCCGTTGCGGCGATACCTTCACGCGCCATCGAGTCGGTTTGCTGGATCTGCTGCTGCATCTGCGTGAGCTGGTTGTTGACCGTGTTCAGCGACTGCGTGAACTGGTTCGATACGGCATTCAGCTGATTGACGTTCACCGCGTCGGTGCCCTGCGTGCCCGCCGCGACGTTGGCGACCTGCCGCGGCGCATCCGCCGAGCCGACCGCGACAACGTTCGACCGGCCGCCGTCGTTGCTGCCGGCGCCGATCGAGGTCGAGTTGTTGCCCGACGACACCGCGCCGACGCCGATCGCGGTCGAGCCGCTGCCGGACGCCGTCGAACTGTTGCCGACCGCCGTGCTGTTCGAGCCCGATGCCACCGCACCGGAGCCGCCCGCCGACGAATTCGAGCCGGCCGGCAGCGGCGCGGACTTCGTGCCGGTCGGATTCGTCGAATACGAGCCGTTCGCGGTGCGCTGATCGATCAGCGTCGTCAGCTGGTTGGCGACCGCATCGAGCTGCGACACGTTCACCGCATCGGTGCCGTTCTTGCCGGCCGCGAGGCTGGTGATCTGCCGGTTGCCGACGTTCACTTCGCCGGCCGACGATTGCGGGCTGCTCAGGCCGTACGCGATGTAGTTCGTCAGCGCGCCGACCGTCGTCAGCGAACCGGCGCCGAGCGCGACGCTGTTCGCGAACGTCGACGTCGCGCCGGCCCCGAGCGCGAGCGCATCGGTCGCCGAGCTGCGCGCGCCCGAGCCGAGCGCGACGCTGCCCACGCTGACCGCGACCGCATTGGCGCCCTGCGCGACGGACTGCGCGCCGGTCGCCGTCGCGCCGCTGCCGAGCGCGATAGCGTCGGCTTGCGCGGAATGCGCGGCCTGCCCGATTGCAACACCGCCAGGAGCGGTCTGGTCGACGATCGCGCCGTTGCCGATGCCCACGCCGTTATCACCGTTTACTACCGTCGTCGGCCCCACCGCGACCGATTCCGCGCCGACCGCGAGCGAATCCGCCGCAGTCGAATTCGCATGGAAGTACTTCTGAGGCGTGACCGCGAACGACTGCAACGCGCCGGTCAGCTGCCGCAGCGTCACCGCGTCGTGCTGCCCCGTGCCGTCCGCGACGTTGGTGATCTGGCGATAGGAATTGCCCGCCGCACTGCCGACGGATACCGCGCCGAGCAGCGTCGCGTCGGTCGTATCGAACGGAATCGACGCGCTGCCGTTGCGCATGATCCCGGATGACTGCACGATCGGACGATCGGACACCGAACCCGAGCCGAGCGCGATGCCGCCGTCCACCTGCGAGATCGCCTTCGGCCCGATCGCCACGCTGTCGAGGCCCAGCGCCTGGCTGTCCGGCGCGGTCGAGTTCGCGTGGAAGTACTTGATGCCGTTCGCGTTGATGTTGTCGATCGCCGAGCCGACGTTGTTGTTGATCGTCGTCGAGCCGTCGCGGTTGTACGTCACGTACGACGGCGCCGAGATCGTCCCGGTCGTCGGATCGTAGGTCGAACCGCCGCCGATCGCGCCGGCCGTGCTGTTACCGAGGTTGTTGTTGTTCGACGCGATCGAGCTGAGGCCCGTGGACAACGAACTGATGCCCGTCGACGTGGCCGTCGACAGCGACGTCAGGTTGCTGTTGGTGCTGGACAGGCCGGTCGACAGCGAGCTGATGCCCGTCGACGTCGATGTGGACAGCGACGTGATCGTGCTGTTCGTCGAGCTCAGGCCGGTCGACAGCGAACCGATGCCCGTCGACGTCGACGTCGACAACGACGTGATCGTGCTGTTGGTCGAGCTCAGGCCGGTCGACAGCGAACCGATGCCCGTCGACGTCGACGTCGACAGCGACGTGATCGCGCTGTTCGTCGAACTCAGGCCGGTGGACAGCGAGCTGATCCCCGTCGAAGTCGACGTCGACAGCGACGTGATCGCGCTGTTGGCCGACGACAAGCCGGTAGACGTGGACGTCGACAACGACGTGACCGTGCTGTTCGTCGAGCTCAGGCCGGTCGACAGCGAGCCGATGCCCGTCGAAGTCGACGTGGACAACGACGTGATGCTCGACAACGTCGACGTCGACAGCGACGTCACCGCCTGGTTCGTCGCATCGAGCTGCGAGCCGTTGATCGCGTCCGTGCTGGTCGAGCTGATCCGCCCCGCCGCGACGTTGGTGATCTGGCGCTCGCTGCCCGGCGCGCCGACGCTGACGACGCTGGTCGGATTGACGCCGTTGAACGTGTACGTGACGCCGCCGATGGTGCCGGTCGCGGTCGGATTCGGCGCGGCCGTCACCGAGCCGGAGCCGAGCGCGACGTCGTTCGCGTTGTTCGCCACCGCCGACGCGCCGAACGCCACCGCGCCCGCTGCCGCCGCGGTCGACGTATTGCCGAGCGCGACCGAGCCGATGCCCTGCGCGTTGTTCGTGTTGCCGATCGCCACCGCACCGTCGCCGTTCGCGGTGTTGTTCGAACCGGCCGTCACCGCGCCGGTGCCGATCGCGGTGCTCGGATCGCCGATTGCCACCGCGCCGTTGCCGCTGACGGTCTGGCCAAACCCGAGCGCCACCGCGCCGATGCCGCCCAGCACCTTCGAGCTGTTACCGCCGGCGATCGAGCCCGCGCCTGCCGCGGCGGCAACCGAATTGCTGTCGCCCAGCGCCACGGTGGAACCCGCCGCCGCGACACTGTTGATGCCGATCGCCGTCGCATTCACCGCCGACGCCGTCGCGCCAGGGCCCAGCGCCGTCGCCGATATGCCGGTTGCGAGCGCGAGATTGCCCAGCGCCACGCCGAACTGCTGCGTCGCGCTCGACTGAACGCCCATCGCGACCGAACTGAGGCCCGACGCATTGGCGCTCAGGCCGAACGCAATCGCGTTGTCAGCGCCGGCCGTCGTTTTCGAGCCCATCGCAATCGAGCTGGTGCCGAGCGACTGCGTGCCCGAACCGGGCACGCCTGCAACGCCGCCCCAGCCGATCGCGATCGACGAGCCGCCCTTCGCGCCGCTGTTGACGCCCATCGCCACGGCCGAATTTCCGGAAGCCAGCGCGCCGCTGCCCACCGCAACGCCGGCCGCGCCCGAACTCGTCGACTGGTTGCCGAGCGCGACCGAGCCCGTATTCGTTGCATTCGATGCAAAGCCGAGCGAGACGCTTTGCGCCCCCACCGCGCTCGCCCCGAGACCGAGCGCGGCCGCATACTGGCCGGACGCCAGCGCATTGTTGCCGAGCCCCACCGCCGAAACGCCGCTCGCGATCGCGCCGCTGCCCATCGCTACAGCGCCGGTTTGGGTAGCCTGGGCCAGATTGCCGACCGCCACTGAAAAGCTGCCCGAGCTGATCGCCTGCACCCCGAGCGCCGCGCTATTGGTGCCGGTCGCCTGCGCGTTGATGCCGATGGCGGTCCCGCCATCGGCCATCGCATGCGCGCCCGGCCCGATCGCGGTGGACGACACGCCCGCCGCCGTCGACAGGTTGCCGTATGCGGTGGCATTCACCTGCGACGCTACCGACCCGTTACCGATCGAGATCGAACTGGCGCCGCCGGTCGCGGAGCCGCCGCCCGCCGAATATTGCGCATGCGCGCCGGCCTGAAACAGCCCCAGATACGCGGCCGCCATCATCACGACGAGTCGTCTGGGCGACAGCGCCGGCGGCGTAGCGATGCCCGCGGCGGAGCCCGCCTCCGCCGCATGCGCGCACGCGCTTCTTGACGACGCAACCCGCTTGCCGCGCGCACGATCGAGCTCCGACGCCGCGACCCACGCGCCCAGTGCTTCGTTCCAGATCGACTTGAACGACTTGTTCATCTTGTTTTCCCTCGGTTCACATGTGCTGGATGACGCAACAGCGAACGCGGCCGGGCGAAGACTGTCTCCGTCTCCGTTTTCACCCGTCTCGCGACGCTCCGCAACCTACTTCGGACTTCTAACTTGACTGCCGGACGGCTCTGCACGACACACGCGACGCACGACGACGATCGTGGTTTATCGAATCATCGAAACCGGGCTCCCGGATCAGGCGGCACGCGGCGCGCCGCACCGCGAAAAAAACGCGTGCGCACGCCGTCGCGCCGAACCGCGGGCGACCTCGGATTTCATGAGAAAGCGTCGTTCAGACGCCGGATGGACGGATGCCGCGCCGAACCGCCGCGCGGTCCCGCTATGTCATTCGGGGGGAGGATGGCGTCGCGTGGCCCCCGGAGCAGATGCATGCGCCGCCGGCCCGCGGCCGCTGACGGCCGACAACGGCTCGGGCGAACCGGTGCCTTGATCTGCCATGCTTTTGATGTTCATGTTTTTTCGCGCCCGCCTGATTCGAGAGTGCATCTCGCGCAACCGCCTCCCGAAGGATCGAACCGCCCGGCGATCGACGCGAACCCACTCACACTTTCCATCCTGGCACGCATCGGCCATTCCGGATTTCCGGAAAAGCAGACGACTGCCGGATGACCCCTGCACTGAATTAATCTACTGACTTTCTTTGACGATTTTTTGTTGCCTGATGTGCCAAACTCGCATCTGCTTCATGATTCATCGATCATTTTTCATATCGGTGCATTCGACGAACGATGAAGCTCGCATTACCTCGTGCCAACCTTCGCCGCATCGCCGTCGTCCCGAAAAGTGGGACCGCCAGCATTCAATGTCACATTGAATGCCGCATTCTCGGAAAGACGGCAGCGACAGGAATTTTCGCGCGGGACCGGGTCATGTCAAAGAACCGATTCCAGCCGCGTCCTGCCTAGTGTGCCGAGCTTCTTTCGATCGAACCTTTTCCGGAGCGGACAAATTGTTTTCCGGAGCGGATGTTATTTACATTCATACAATTCCGCGCGACGAGCCGGATATATGTGAAAGTATTTTTAACGAATCATAAAAAAACCTTAATCGTTGAGACAGTGAATCGATGAACCCGATCCGCCGCCGTGCCGACCACCTTCTCGATATAACGAACGTCAATTCATCGTCCGGGCCAATTCGATTCATCGGCCATTCGATCGGAAATAAAATCCGGTATTTAATATCGAAACCGGAATTTTTTTCCACTCGGTTTTCCGCCCGCTTTCCGCCCCCGGTTGCGGCGATCGCGACAGACCGTCGTGTTGTCAAACATGCCCACACGCGCCGCACGGAATCCCCACCGCCTGTGTCTTTGTCGGCATATAATTTTTTGCAACAATCGTGCACAAAGATGCATCGCGTCCGCCCCCCGGCCTACCTCCCTAAGCTTTCGCAACCATGTCATCCCGCTCGTCCAGTCCGGCGTCGCTCCGCGCCACGCCGGATCTCGCTGGCGCACACATTCTCGTCGTGGACGACCGCCCGAACGACCTGCGGCTCCTGACGGAAATCCTGCGCGCCGCGCGGTGCCGGATCAGCGTCGCATTCGACGGCCTGCAGGCGTATCACCGCGCGCAGGCCATCGCACCCGACCTGATCCTGATGGATGTGCGGATGCCGCGCATGGACGGTTTCGCCGCGTGCCGGCTGCTGGCGTCAACGCCATCGACGCAGAACATTCCCGTCATCATCCTGACCGCGGCGGGCGATCTCGAGGATCGGATCGCGGGGCTCGAAACCGGTGCGCTCGACTACATCGTGAAGCCGTTCGAACCGGCCGAGGTGATCGCCCGAATCCGCAATCACCTGAAACGCGCGCGTCGCAGCCAGCCGTTTGCGCACCTGCCCGAACTGCCCGATCATCCCGACGCCGCGCTGGTGCGTGCGGCCAGCGAGATCCTGCTGCGCGAACTGCGCAACCCGCCGGCGCTCGACGAACTCGCGCGGCAGGTCGGCACGCACGAGAAGCGCCTGTCCCGCGTGTTCCGCGATCACCTTGGCCAGACCGTGTTCGAATATCTGCGCGATACGCGACTGCGCGCGGCGAAGCACTTTCTCGCGGAGACGTCGATGGGAATCGGCGACATCGCCGAGGAAATCGGCTTTTCGACGCCGGGCAATTTCGCCACGGCGTTTCGCGAGCGCTTCGGCATCACGCCGTCCGACTGGCGGCGCCAGCGCCCGATGGTCGACGCACCGCCCCCGTCGCATGAACACCCGCGCGATGCATAGGCACCGCGCGTCGGGCTGGCTCGCCGTCCTGCCGCTCCTGCTGGTGCTGGTGGCCGCGTGCGCGGCGCCCCGCGCCGACGCGACGGAGCCATCCGGACGCTCCGCGCGCGTGGAAGCGGTATCGATCGTCGAGGATCCGGGCGCGGCGATGTCCGTCGGCGAGGTGGCCGCGCGGCTTGAAGGTTCGCCACGCGGCGCGCCTGCGGCTGCGGCAGCGGAACCGTCTTTCAACATCGAGTTTTCCCGCTCGGCGTGGTGGGTGGGCGCGACGCTGGCCAATCGCGACAGCGTCGAGCGCGCGCTGGTGCTCGCGATTCGCGACGCACGCGTCGATCGGGCAGACTTTTATGTCGAACGCGGCGGCGCGTGGACGCTCGCCGCCCGATTCCCGGCGGATAACGGCGACGCGAACCGTGCGGCTTCCCGATATCCGGTGCTCGACATGACGCTGCGCGCGGGCGAACGGCTGCCCGTGCTGATCCGCGTCACGTCGCGCAAGGAAATGCGGCTCGCGCCAGCTGCGTTCACCCGCGACGCGTGGAACGCGCAGGAACTTCGCGCCGCGATGTGGAACTTCGGCTTCTTCGGCGGGCTGCTCGCACTCGTGTGGTGCGCGCTGCTGATCGGTTTCTTTTCGCGCAGCGGCAAGTTCGTCGTGCTGGCGGTGCTGGCCCTGAGCACGACGCTGTTCGAAGCGACGTACCGCGGCTATACCGCAATGTATCTGTGGCCCGGCGCCTACGCGTGGTCCGCGCGCGGCGAGATGATCTTCGCGTATCTGTCGGTGGCCTGCTTCATCGCCTTCATCCTGATGGTGGCGCACCGCGAAAAGGCCGGCATGCCGATGCGTGCGGTCTACGTTGCGTTCCTCGCGCTCGAATGCGTCGGCATGGCCGGCGCGGCGTTCGGCGACCTGCTGACGTTCGCGTGGTTCTGCCTGCGGCTGAACACGGCGATGGGGATCGTGAACATCAGCGTCGCGCTGATGCTCGCGATCCGCCGCACGCCGACGAGCCGCGTGATGCTGATCGCCGTCACGTTCGCCACCTTCAACATCCTGCTCCGGATGCTCGACGGCATGAACGCGATGCCGGCCTGGCTGTTCTGGCTGAAATCCGACCTCTATCCGAACCCCGTCATCGCGATCATCGGGCTCGCCACGCATCTGCTGGTGCTGGCCGCATGGATCGACCACGTGGGCCGCCAGCGCACCGACGCGCGCAAGCGGCTCGAGCACTGGCAGCTCACCGAACAGGATCGGCTGCGCGACGAAGTGGCGAGACGCACCGTCGCGCTCAACGACGCGCTGCAGCAGGCGAAGACGCACATGCAGCAAAAGATCGAGACGCTCGGCTATGTCAGCCACGATTTGCGCGCACCGCTGTCCACGATCAACGGCTACGCAAAGCTGCTGCTGCAAAGCGCGACGCGCGGCCAGGCGCGGCTGATCCGGTCGATCGACCGCAGCATCCGCTACCAGCTCGCGCTGATCGACGAATTGCTCGCGTTCACCAAAGCCGAGCTTCAGCCGCTCGGCATTTCGCCCGACGTGACCGACCTGCCCGGCCTGCTGAACGATATCGGCGACTATGCGGTCGCGCTGTGTTCGCAGCAGGGCAACCGGTTCGACTATCGGCCGCTGACGCCGTTGCCGCGCAAGCTGTCGATCGACGGCATCCGGCTGCAGCAGGTGCTGCTCAACCTGCTGTCCAACGCATCGAAGTTCACGCGCGACGGCACGGTAACACTGTCGGTTCGTGCATCGCGGGAAGGCGATGCATGGCGCCTCGTGTTCGAGGTCGCCGATACGGGCATCGGGATCGACATCGCCGGAACGGCCGACATCTTCCGTGCGTACCAGCAGGTGCAGGCCGTCAACGGAGGAACGGGGCTCGGCCTGTTCATCGCGCAGCGTATCGTCGCCGCGATGGGTGGCGAACTGGCTGTCTCCAGCCGGCCGGGCGTCGGCACGTCGTTCTCGTTCCCGGTCGTCGCGCCGGCCGTCGGGCACGCGCTCGTGCCGGCGTCGTGGCTCGTCCGGCGGTTTCAGCCGATGCGCGACGCCGAACCGGAGCTCGCCGCGCCCGTACCGCACGGCCCGTCCGACGATGCGCTCGACGAACTGATCCAGCTCGCCGGCGAGGGCCGGCTCACCGATATCGAGGAATGGCTCGGCCGGTTTGCGGACCAGCCGGCCCATGCAGCCTTCGCGCAGGCGACGCGCGAGCACCTCGACGCACTCGATCTGCACGCGATCGAGAAGCTTGCCGGCTCGCTGAAACGCGCGCGTATCGCGGATGCGTCGTTCGACGTCGAGGCGGATACGGCCGGGCCGACGCGATAGCGGGGCACGTCGCTCAACCGCCGTTCGACGCCGCTGACAATCGCCCCGCTCGACGAGCTGGGCGACGCAAATGCCCGGTCAGCCCGGATTCGCCGGAAGCCGCGCGCGAACGACCGCACGCCGGCTTCCACCAGCGTCTGTGCACAGCGCACGCGGCCGGCCCGGCGCGCGTCCTTTCATCGTTCAGTGCAGGATGTCCTGCAGCCGGTAATACGCGCCGACGAACGGCAGGAACCACGCGTGCCCGAAATGGCCCGGCATCGCCGGCCAGTCGAGTTCGCGCCACGGATTCGACGCGGCCGCGCCATACATCACGTCGGCCATCACGCGGCCCATGTGCACCGACATCTGCACGCCGTGGCCGCTGTAGCCCATCGAGTAATAGACGCCGTCGTGCTGGCCGGCACGCGGCAGGCGGTCGGCGGTGATGTCGACGAGCCCGCCCCAGCAATAGTCGAGCCGCACGTTCGCGAGCGCCGGGAAATACTCGGCCATCCCGGCGCGCAGGATGTCGCCGCTTTTTGCGTCGGAGCGCGGGCTCGACATCGCGAAGCGCGCGCGGCCGCCGAACAGCAGCCGGTTGTCGGGCGTCACGCGGAAGTAATTGCCGATCTGGCGCGACGTCACGTAGGCGCGGCGGTGCGGCAGCAGCCGGTTCAGTTGTTCGTCGGGAAGCGGCTCGGTCACCACGATGAAACTGCCGACCGGCGCGATGCGCCGCCGGAACCACGCGAACGGCCCGTGCTGCGATGCGCCGGTCGCGACCAGCACGCGATCGGCCACGATCGTGCCGCGCATGCAGGTGATCGCGTGGCGCTCGCCATCGAGCCGCTCGAGTTGCGTGACGGCCGCATGCTCGTAGATGCGCGCGCCGGCCCGCGCCGCGGCTTGCGCGAGCCCGACCCCGAACTTGCCCATGTGCATTTGTGCGCCGTTGCGCTGCAGCAGGCCTCCGTAAAAGCCGTCGGAGCCGACCTCGTCGCGAATTCGCGCCGGGTCGATCAGTTCGATGTCCGGATCGACGTCGCGCCGCAATGCGTCGAAGGTCTTCGCGAGCCCCGCGAAATGCTGCGGCTTCGCGGCAAGCTTCAGCTTGCCGGCGCGCCGGAAGTCGCAGTCGATCGCCTGTTCGGCGACGATCGTTTCGACGGTTCGCACCGCGCTCTCGTAGGCGCGATAGAACTGCTTCGCCTGCGCGGCGCCGATTCTCCCGGCGAGCGACGCGTAGTCCTGAGCGACGCCGGTATTGCATTGGCCGCCGTTGCGGCCGGATGCCTCGGCCGCAACCTGTGCGGCTTCGAGCACCACGACCGACACGCCGCGCTGCGCGAGCGCCAGCGCCGCCGACAACCCGGTAAAACCACCGCCGATCACGACCACGTCGGCACGCCCTTCGACGGGCCCTTCGCTGCCGGCGCGAAAGTCGGGGCGGGTATCCAGCCAGTATGATTCGAATTTCATCGGGTCCTTCGTGAGCATTCGGGCGCCGCGAATGACGTGCATGCGGAGCGCCGGCCCGCCTGTCGCCGCAGGTTCGTGATCGGGCGATGGCCGCCCGATGAATAGCATTTAAGCATCGCCAAAAAGCGCAGTTGCCGCGTATTGACGCATGGCGCGCGCATCATCCGCTGTTTTGTGCAGCCGCGGCAGCACAACATGCGCAAGCCGCGCGGCAGCCCGCGCACCGGCCGAATGCCGTCCGATCGCTTCATGGCAGGCGCCGGCGCCGTGCGTCACGCCCCAACGACATGTCGATCAGGGCGCGCTTGAAGCGCGGGTCCGCGTCGCAAGCGTAGCGGCCGGGATCGCGATCGGCGGCCTGGCTGGACGTCGACCGCCGCCGCCGGGTGCGCGGCCGTGGCCTACAACATCGCCTGGCTGACGAGTCCGTATAGCCCGCATGCCGGATCGGGCGCTCCGCCGTGTGCCGCGGCGGGCGCGTTGCGAACCATCTTCGAGCAGGTGTCCACCCGCTTCAATCCCTGCATATCGAGCCAGTCCGGCAAGCTCGTTCCCGAAGGTACGTCGATGCGGACGAATTCGTTCTCCAAGCCGCTCAACCAATAGCCGATCAGCGCCCTCGCACGCGCGTCGCCGGTCGAACGCGGTGCGACCACCGGGCCGATCAGGTAGCCACGGCCGAAGCGGCGCAGCACCGAAAATCCGGCGATTTCGCCGTCGCACTCGAGCACGACGCTTTCCCCGCGCGTCAGCAATGCCGACAAAAGCGCATCGCGCTGGAGGCCGGAAGCGCGCGCGTCCAGTTCGACGAGGCGGCGCAAATCGGCAGGCGTCCCGGCCCGCAGTCGCTCGCCATCGGGCAGTGCGGCCGCGGCAGGCCGGCTCACGTTCCCTTGATACTGGTCCAGCGATCCGCACACGTCGAAACCGAGCTTTTCGTAGAGCGGCTGGCCGGCCGGTGTCGCATGCAGGAACGTGATGCGCGGCCCCAGTTCCTCGAGGAGCGTCTCCATCAGCTCGCGGCCGATACCCCGGCCCTGGTGTGCGGACGACACAATGACGTGCCCGATGGACGCACGGTCCGCGCCGAACTTCCAGCACATCGCCGTACCGATGACCGCACCGCTCTCCTCGGCCGCGAACGCGATCGACGTGTCGGCGGAAAACTGCCAGTCTTCCAGCCTGAATGGCCAGCGAAGCGCCATGGAGAGCGCGTGGGCCGCGGGTATATCGGCCGCGGTGAACCTTCGATAGCGAAGCTCCGTCATCGAGCGAGAGTCGTTCATCACGTGTTCCTGTTTCATCAAGCGATCCTTCCAAAGGGCACCATTCCGCAACCGGGCGCGAACGCCGGCGCGACCCGGCCTCACCGGATGTTCGACGAGCCCGCATCGATACCCGGGCGTTCGCGGCATACGCGTCGTACCGGCAAGTTCACGGAGTCGACTATAGGAAATAATGACTTCGTCATGCTTAACAACCCGTAAACCGGCTGTTAACGCGTCTTTAATGTTCAGCCCGCGCATTACCATTCGATGCGGCTCGGCGACCGACTTGTTCGGCATCGGGCATACGTCCCCGGCGAACGCCTGTCGTGACTGCTCCGCATGCGCGATACGGGCACCGCGCCCTGATCGCGCGACGAATCCGCCGGGCACGATCGATCGAACCGCCGCGTCATGCGGTCGCGAAGTAATGCTGCGCCAGCGCGACCCAATACCGGACGCCGGCCGGAATGATGTCGTCGTTGAAATCGTATTTCGGGTGATGCAGCGCCGGCGCGGCCGTTCCGGCCTGCGCATTGCCGATCAGCACATACGCGCCGGGCCGCTCCTCCAGCATGAAGCCGAAATCTTCGGACGTCATGTTCGGCGGCACGTCGCGGTTAAGGCGTTCGGCGCCGAACGTCTCGCGAATGACCGCTTCGCAGAGTGCGGTCTCGGCCGCCGTGTTGACCGTCGCGGGGTAGTACTGGAAAAACTCGACGTCGACTTGCGCGCCGTAGGCACGGGCCAGCCCCTCGCACACGAGCTGGACGTCGCGCTGCAGCTTCTGCTGCAATGTCGACGACAGCGTGCGAATCGTCCCGCGCAACTCGGCGCTGTCCGGAATGACATTGTCCGTCGTTCCCGCATGGAACATGCAGACGGAAACGACGGCCGGATCCACGGGATCCTTGTGCCGCGCGGCGATGGTCTGACACTGCAGCACCATCGAACACGCGAGCGGGACGGGGTCGATGCCCAGATGCGGCTGCGCCGCATGCGCGCCCTTGCCCGTTACCGTGATCCTGAATCGGCAGCCCGCGGCCATGATCGGGCCGGTACGCAACCCGAAATGCCCGGCAGGCAAACCCGGCCAGTTGTGCATGCCGAATACCGCCTCCGTCGGATAGTGCTCGAACAGCCCGTCGTCGATCATCTTGCGCGCGCCCGCGCCCCCCTCTTCGCCGGGCTGAAACACGAAATGAACCGTGCCCGGCAACTGCGGCAGTTCCTTCAGGATGCGCGCGGCCCCCAGCAACATGACGGTATGCCCGTCATGCCCGCACGCGTGCATGACCCCATGGGCGCCCGATGCATGCGCAAAGTCGTTGGCTTCCTGGATCGGCAACGCATCCAGATCGGCACGCAGCACGATGCCGCGGCCCGGGTCCGCACCGGGCAGGCTCGCGACGACGCCCGTGCGTCCGAGCCCGCGCGACACCGCATAGCCGAGAGCTTCAAGCTCGCGGGCGACGACGTCGGCCGTCCTGTGCTCTTCGAAGCGCAACTCGGGATGCGCATGCAGGTCGCGGCGCAACGTCGCCCAGTGCGCGTAATGGGCTTTCAGCGACGCGTCGGGGATCACGGGGTTTTCCAATTTCGGCACCTTTACAAGGCAAGCGGATTCAAATCAGGACTGCCGCCGCATCGCGCGCAGCAGCGGCTTCAATCATGAAAACCCAGGATCGACTTGATTTCCATGTACTCTTCCATGCCTTCGATCCCGTACTCGCGACCGTTCCCCGACTGCTTGTAGCCGCCGAACGGAGCCTGCGGGTCCCATGCCGGGTAGTTCAGATGCACCTGACCCGACCGGATGCGCGCGGCCACCGCGCGCACGCGCTCCATGTCGGTACCCTGCACATGTGCGCCGAGCCCGTAGACCGTGTCGTTCGCGATCACGATGGCTTCCTCGACGGTATCGTAAGGAAGGATGGCGAGAACCGGACCGAAGATCTCCTGCCGCGCGATCGTCATGTCGGTGCGGACATCGGAAAAGACGGTCGGCCGCGCATAAAAGCCTCGATCGAAACCCGCGGGCCGGCCGGGCCCGCCGGCGATGAGCTTCGCCCGTTCGTCGATGCCCGCGTCGATCATCTGCCCGACGCGATCGAACTGCGCGCGATTGGCCAGCGGGCCGTGCGTCGTCGCTTCGGCGAACGGATCGCCAACGACCATCCGTTCCGTTGCCGCGACGGCCAGTTCCTCGACTCGGCCCAGAACGCCGCGCGGAACGATCAGACGGGTCGGCGCGCTGCACGACTGGCCCATGTTCCGGAACGCGGCGGCCACGCCCGGCGCGACGGCACGCGACAGGTCCGCATCGGGCAACACGATGTTCGGCGACTTGCCGCCCAGCTCCTGCGCGACGCGCTTGACGGTCGGCGCCGCCGCTTGCGCGACCAGTACGCCCGCACGCGTCGACCCCGTGATCGAAACCATGTCGACCTCCGGGTGCGACGCGAGCGCCGCGCCCACTTCCGTTCCGCTGCCGCTCACCAGGTTGAATACGCCCGCGGGCACGCCCGCATCGGCGATCACTTCCGCAAACAGCAACGCGCTGAGCGGCGACAGCTCGCTCGGTTTCAGGACCACCGTGCAGCCTGCCGCGAGCGCGGGGCCGACCTTCGCGGTGATTTGATAGATCGGCCAGTTCCACGGCGTGATCAGCGCGCACACGCCGATCGGCTCGCGCACGACCGCGGTCGTCCCCCGCCGCGTGACGAACGGGTAGCTCGCCAGGTTATCGCGCGCGACCCGGACATGTTCGGCCGCGAGCGGCACATGGGCACCGCGCGCATAGCTGATCGGCGCGCCCATTTCCATCGCGAGCGCGGCGGCGAACAATTCGGCGCGCTCCAGGATCAGCGCATGAATGCGGTCGAGCAGCGCGGCGCGTTGCTGCGGCGACGTCGCGGCCCAGCGTTCGAAAGCATCGCGCGCGGCCCGCACCGCGCGGTCGGCGTCGCGTGCGTTGCCGAGCGGGATGTCGCAGAGCGTGTCTTCGGTGGACGGGCAGACTACGGCGAACCGGTCGCCGCCGTCGGGCATGACCCAGTCTCCGTCGATGAAGAACCGGTCCAGCCTTCCGGCTTGCATCAGGTGACGCACAGGTGAATTCATTGCAGGGTGTCCTTGAGTCGGTACCACGCGCCCACGAACGGCAAAAACCATGGTTTGCCGAAGTGGCCGGGAATGGCGGGCCAGTCGAAGTTTTTCCACGGGTTGAGATCGGCTCGCCCGTCCATGATCTCCGCCATCAGCGTGCCCATCAGCGTGGCCATGTGCGTGCCGTGGCCGCTATAGCCCATCGAGTAGTAAACGCCTTGTCGCTGGCCCGCGCGCGGCAGGCGGTTGGCCGTCATGTCGACCATGCCGCCCCAGCAATAGTCGATGCGCACGCCGGCCAGCTCGGGAAACACGCCGGCCATCTGTTGTCGCAGGATCAGCCCGCTCTTTTCGTCCGAACGGGGGTTCGACGCCGCGAAACGCGCACGCCCGCCGAACAGCATCCGGTTGTCGGGCGTGACGCGAAAGAAATTGACGAAGTTCTTCGTGTCGGTGACCATCCGGCGAGTCGGCAGCAACCGGTCCAGGAGCTCGCGCGGCAAAGGCTCGGTGACGATGATGAACGCGCCGACCGGCACGATCCTGCGCCGGATCCAGCCGAACGGCCCCACCTGCGAAATGCCGCTCGCGAGCAGCACCTGGCGCGCACGAATCTCGCCGAGCGGCGTATGCACCGCGTATGCACCGCCCGCCTCCCGCTTCAAGCCGAGCACGGGCGCATGCTCCAGAATGTGCGCGCCGCGCGCCTGCGCGGCGCTAGCAAGACCGCGCACGTAGCGGCCGACGTGCATCCCGGCGCTCTTCGCGAAGATCAACCCGCCGTGATAACGGTTCGAGCCGATCTCGTCGCGCAGTTCCGCCTTCGTCACCACGCGCGTGTCGGGGTCCACGCTCGCGGCGAGCAGCGCCTGACTTCGCACCAGCTTGTCGTAGTGCTCCGGCTTCGCCGCGAGCTTGAGCTTGCCGCGGCGCGCGAAATCGCAGTCGATCGACTCCTCCGCGACCAGCCGCTCGACCGTGTCGACACCCGCATCGAACGCGAGATACAACCGGTTGGCCAGTTCGGTGCCGATGCGCTGCGACAGTGACGCGTAATCCTGCGCGAAGCCGTTGTTGCACATGCCGCCGTTGCGCCCCGACGCCGCCTGCCCCACGGTGCCCGCTTCGCAAACGACGACCCGTGCGCCTTTTTTCGACAGCGCCAGCGCAGCCGCCGAGCCCGTGATCCCGCCGCCCACCACGACCACGTCGCAACTTCCGTCAGGCAGCTCCGGCGAGCTGCCCACGAATGGCTCGGACGTATCGAGCCAGTAGGAACTGAAACGCATCACACACTCCAAAGCTGACGTGCCAGACCGGAAAGCCGGCGGACATTCGCCGCACCGATCCTGCCGGCCGCGCGATCCGAACCGAAGCGCATCGTTCAAACGCCGCCACCGCCTTCCGCGTCACGGCCGTCAACTAAAAATCGGCGACCTTGCCCCACGCGGATTCGCCGAATCGGCCGGGCCGATACGGCAGCGGGTCCACGATCGGTTGCGCACCGGTGGCGAGATCCGCGATCAAGTGGCCTGCGCCCGGGCCGATGCCGAAGCCGTGCCCGGAAAAGCCGGCGGCCAGGATCAATCCCGGCAAGCCCGGCACTTCGCCGATACCCGGGACGCCATCCGGCGTGCTGTCGACAAACCCGGCCCATGCGTGCGTGATCGTTGCTTCGCGAAGTTCGGGCAGCAGTTCGACGGCACGGCGGTACGTTTCGGTGACGGTCGGCATATCGGGTTTCGGATCGAGAATTCGCACCCTCTCCATCGGTGTCGGTGCATCGAGCCGCCACCGCTTCAGCGTTTCGTGGCCGCCGCGCATGCCTTCGAGGCCGCCCGGAAGAAGGCTGCGCCAGCGCTTCGCGAACATCGGCACGAAATACGGCGCGAATCGCAGGAACTGCGGCGTCACGTCCACGCGCGCGCGGCCGCTGATGGCCAGTGCGTAGCGTCCGTCGCTGCGGCGCGTAATGGACACGCCGGAGGTGTACAGCGCATCCGGCAAGCGCTGCTCGACCGGCGACACGCTCAGGATCGACTGGCGGATCGACGCCTGGGGAAACCGGATGCCGAGCTGGCGGCAGAACGACGACGCCCACGCGCCGCCGGCGAGCACGGCCGTCCTGGTCTTGATCACCCCGGCTTCCGTGACGACGCCGGAAACGCGCCCGCCCTCGCGTTCGATGCCGCGGGCCGCGCACTGCTGGATGACGCTGCCACCGAGCTTCATCAGTGCAGCGGCCACGGCCGGCGCGGCCTTCGCCGGATCGGCGGTGCCGTCGGTCGGCGAAAAGACGCCGCCCTTCCACGAGCGCCCGGTGGGCTGCCCGCGCTCGCTCGCCTGCCGGCTGTCGAGCATGTACGTCGTCACGCCCGCGGTCTTGGCGAACTCGCCCCAACTGGACCAACGCGACAATTCGGCTTCGTCATTGCTCAGATACAACAGCCCGCAACGATGAAAACCGGTGTCTTCGCCGGATTCGGCGGCAAATCGTTCCCACAGATCGAGGCTCTTGCTTGCCATCGGCAACTCGCGCTCGTCGCGGTTTTGCTGTCGGCACCAGCCCCAGTTGCGGCTCGACTGCTCCGCTCCGATCCTGCCCTTCTCGACCAGCGCGACCGACACCCCGCGCCGGGCCAGGTAGTAGGCGGTAAAGACGCCGATGATCCCGCCTCCGATCACGACGACGTCGGCCGCGGCCGGCAGCGTGGGCGAAGTTTGTATGTGCTGCAGTGGAGGTGACATGATCAATGTTGCTCGGTTGAAACCTGGACGTTTTGCACGACGTAGAACTTCGCCACGCGATCGCTGCTTTCCCACCCAACCGGTGCGCCCCGCGGTACGAAAAGCGCGTCGCCGGCGCCGAGCGACAGCACGCTGCCGTCAGGCGCGGCGAAGCGTACGCTGCCGGCCAGCAGTTGCATGAACTCGTTCACGCGATGCGGGCGAACGATCCGATGATACGGCGTCGAATCCCACGTACCCGCGCAGTAATCCGCGCCGTCGTCGACGAAGACGTTGTCGCTGCGGCATTGCGGAGCGGGACCGAGCAGCACGTCGGCCGGCAGCGATGCGGACGGCTTGAAGTCGGCGTCGGCGCGCAGCGCGAAGAGGCCGCGCTTCGTCGGGTTCGTGCAAGCCGCCGCGCAGAACATGAAAAGCACGGGCGATGCCGCGCTGACGCGAACCGTCGTGCCGCTGCCGATGACCGCCCCAGCTTGCGGGCCGAGCACCAACGGCGCCGCTCCGGGCACTTCGAGCGTCAGCTCGCCTGCCACGACGACGATGGTTTCAATGTGCGGAAAGCTCGGCACGTCGAGTTCGCCGACGAAGCCGATACGGCCCGCGGCCATCGAGTCGGGGCCTTCCCATGCGATTTCACGATGTGGCCCGAACGGGTCGTTCTCGCCGAACGGCTTCCTGCGGAAAACAGTCGACAAAGGCGTGCCGTCGGCACGGTGCAACACGAACGCTACGGTCATTTCTGCTCCTGCGCATGGCGCGACGATCTTGTTGAAATATCCCTGGACGGTACCGGAAATCGTCGTTCTCGCGACTTCGCATCCGTAAACAGTCAGGAGTATTGATTTGTTCGATAACGCGTATTCGTTGCGAAATAATTGAATCGCGCCGCTGGTGGTTCGTGCCTCCAATTATGCGGTGCAGGTCTTCCCGATTGATTAACCTCCAGCAAAGCGATCGTTAAGCACGGTTTAATGACCACGCCATGGCCGGCAGGCGTCTTCACCGGGCAGCCAGGGCCGGTCGCAACCGCGTGCCCGCGCTTGCGCTTACGCGGCGTGACAGGACGCGTCCCGGCGTTCGGCGCGCGTACGCATCGACGTGGTTCGCCCCGGCGCCCCACCCGAGCGCGCGCTCACGTAATCGCGCGGCGTAATCCCGAGCACCCGCCGGAAATGCCGGCACAGATGGCTCTGGTCGAAGAACCCGACCTCGGTCGCCACGACCGACGGCGCCACGCCGCCGCGCAGCAAGTCCTGCGCTCGCCGAACCCGTACCAGACACAGATACCGATGCGGCGACAGCCCGATTTCGCTGCGAAAACGCGCGGTGAAACGCGACACGCTCAACCCGGCCACCGCCGCGAGCGTACCGAGATTCAGCGGCTGCGCGAACGACGCATCGATCGTGCGCAGCACGTCGTCGATGGCCGTCGATACGGGGCGCCCGACGCCGGCAGCGCGGAGCACCGCACTTTCGACCGGCTCGTGGAACAGATCGACCATGTTCGCCGTCCTCATGCGGCCGCCCGCGCGGTAGTGGCCGGCGCGACGAAGCGCGCGATCGCGAACGGCTCGATCGGCGTGCCGGCCGCGCCGGTGTCGATCAACCGCGCCATGGTGCCGCCGACGCCGGGTGCGAACCGGGAGCGATGTTCGCGGACCCCGAACGCACGATAGAGGCGACGGCCACGTCGGCGCGCCCTTCGGCGGGCCCTTCACGGCCGGCGCGACACGCGCGGCGAATATCCAGCCAGTACGATTCGGGTTTCATCGGATCCTTTCCAAGCCTTCCGGCGACGACGATCGGCGATCGCTCGTTGAAAACCATTTAATCACCATCAAGAAGCGCAGTTGCCGCGTATTCGGGTACGGCGCACGCACAATCCACCGTTTTTCGCGACCGCCGCGGCAGCCTGTGCGGAAAGCCGATCGCCGGCGCACGCGAGCACGGAAAACGAACGGTGCGACACGCTACAGGCGCACCGGCTGCACCGGCGGGACGACCGCCGCCGGCTCGGCCTGGAAGCGCGTCAGGTCGTCCTCGCTGCGATGGCACAGCACCTGCGCGCCGTTGTCGAGGGTGCGCAGCACGGGTGCCGTTTGATTGCATACGCCGTCGATCCGCATCGGGCAGCGCGACAGGAACGGGCACAGCCCGGTGTTGTCCGCGCTCGCACCGATCGGCACCAGCGGCCGGTGGCAACGCTCGGCCGCATCGTCGAGCCAGCCCGCGCGCAGTTCCGGCGCCGACGACACGAGCAGGTGCGAGTACGGGTGATAAGGCGGCGCGCACAGCGCGTCGCGACTACCCGTCTCGACGCGGCGACCCGCGTACAGCACGACGATGTCGTCGCTGATCGCGCGCACCTTGGCGATGTCGTGCGTGATGAACACGTACGACACGCCGAGTTTCGCCTGCAGTTCGCGCAGCAAGTCCATGATCGCGGCGCCGACCACGGTATCGAGCGCCGACGTCACTTCGTCGCACAGGATCAGGTCGGGCTCCGCCGCGAGTGCGCGCGCGAGGTTCACGCGCTGCTTCTGCCCGCCGGACAGCTCGCCGGTGCGCCGCCCCGCGACCGCCGGCGGCAGCCGCACGAGTTCGAGCAGCTCCGCGACGCGCTGCCGCGCACGCGCGCCCTTGATCCCGTGATAGAACGCGAGCGGCCGCGCGAGCGTGCGCTCGACGGTATGCACCGGATTGAGCGCGGTATCCGCGTTCTGGAACACGATCTGCACGCGGCGATGCTGCTCCTTCGTGCGCTTGCCGATATCGAGCGCGAGCGGCTCGCCGTCGAGCAGGATCTGTCCGCCGTTGGCCGGCACGAGGCCCGCGATCACCTTCGCGAGCGTCGTCTTGCCCGAGCCCGATTCGCCGATCACGCCGACCGTCTGCCCGCGCCCGATGCGCAGGTCCACTTCGTGCAGGATCACTTTCGCGGGCAGGCCCTTCGCGGTGCGGGCGCCGTATCCGGCGACCGCGCCGCGCACGTCGAGCAACGGCGCAGGCGCGGCGGCCGCGGGTTTCGCGTCGCGTTCGGCGCCGTTCGGCGTGACCGCCGCGATCAGGCTCTGCGTGTACGGGTGCGCGGGCGCATGCAGGATCTGTTCGGTATCGCCCGACTCGCGGATCACGCCGTCGCTCAGCACGACGATCCGGTCGGCCATCTGCGCGACGACCGCGAGATCGTGCGACACGTATACCGCGCTCATGCCGTAGCGCCGGATCACGCTCTTGAACGCCTGCAGCACGTCGATCTGCGTGGTCACGTCGAGCGCCGTGGTCGGCTCGTCGAGGATCACCAGTTCCGGATCGGTGATCAGCGCCATCGCCGCCATCAGCCGCTGCAACTGGCCGCCCGACACCTGGTGCGGATAGCGCTTGCCGATCGTTTCCGGCTCCGGCAGCGCGAGCGCGCGGAACAGCTCGACCGCCTTCGCCTGCGCGTCGCGCTTCGACATCGTCCGGTGAATCAGCGCGCTCTCGATCACCTGGTCGAGGATCGTGCGCGACGGGTTGAACGCGGCGGCCGCGCTCTGCGCGATGTACGCGACCTTGCGGCCGCGCAGCGCGGTCAGCGCCGGCGCGGACAGCGCGCATACGTCGGTGCCGGCGAGCTTCACCGAGCCGCCCGCGATCCGGCAGCCGGCGCGCGCATGGCCCATCAACGCCAGCGCGATCGTCGTCTTGCCGGAGCCGGACTCGCCGATCAGCGCGAGCACCTCGCCGCGCCGGATCTCGAAGTCGACGCCGTGGACGATCGTCGTTTCCGCGCCGCCCGGGCGGCCGCCGACGACACGCAGCCCGCTGACCTCGACGAGCGGAGTCGATTCATGTCGCATCAGTGTTCTCCCGCGGCGGCGGCCGCGCCCTTGCGGCGGCCGCGATGCGGCAGGCCGTCGATCAACAGGTTGACGCCCACCGTCAGGATCGCGATCGCGACCGCGGGCATGATCGCGACGGCCGAGCCATCGCCGAGGCTCGCGATGTTCTCGCGCACGAGCGAGCCAAGGTCCGCGTACGGCGGCTGCACGCCGAGCCCGAGAAAGCTCAGGCCGCTCAGCAGCAGCACGACGAACGTGAAGCGCAGCCCGGTATCGGCGAGCATCGGGTGGATCATGTTCGGCAGCATCTCGACGCACGCGATGTACAGCGCGCTCTCGCCGCGCGCTCGCGCCACCTGCACGAATTCGAGCGTGCTGATGTTCACGGCCAGCGCGCGCGCGATCCGGTACGAGCCCGGCATGTAGCTGACCGCGGCGGTCAGGATCAGCAGCGGCAGCGACGAGCCGAACGCGGCGACGAACATCAGCGCGAACATCTTCGACGGAATCGACGTGAGCGCGTCGAGCAGCCGGCTCATCGTCTCGTCCACAGCGCGGCCCGACACCGTCGCGAGCAGCCCGAGCGTCGTGCCGGTCAGCGCGGCGAGCAGCACCGCCGCGAGCGCGAGCAGCACGGTCAGCCGCGTGCCGTACAGGATCCGGCTCAACATGTCGCGGCCGAGGAAGTCCGAGCCGAACGGCAGCTTCGCGCTGAACGGCGCGAACACGTCGGGCGTGACGATCGTGCCGACTTCGTGCGGCGCGAGGAGCGGCGCGAACACCGCGACGAACAGCATCAGGCCGGCCATCGACAGGCCGATCCAGCCGCCGGCGGTCAATGCCGGGCGCATCGCGCGGCGCTTGCGCGGCTGCTCGGGAGAAGGTGCGGCAGGCGGCGTGTCGCCCCACGACGGGCGCGGATCGCCGGGCGGCGGCAGCGCGCTGCTGCGTTGTACGGGTTCGGTCGGGTGCATGTTCGGCATCTCGGGAGAAGGACGGGACGGTCAGGTCCGCAGTCTCGGGTTCGACACGATCGAGCACAGATCGGCGAACAGCACGAGCGTCAGATAGGCCACGCAGAAGATCAGCGTGCACGCCTGCACCAGCGGGAAGTCGCGGTTGCCGACCGCATCGACCATCAGGCTGGCGAGGCCCGGATAGTTGAAGATCGTCTCGACGACGATCACGCCGCCGAGCAGATACGACAGGCTCAGTGCGACCGCATTGGCGATCGGCCCGATCGCGTTCGGCAGCGCATGGCGCAGCACGACGCGCGCGGGGCTCGCGCCCTTGAGCACGGCCATCTCGACATACGACGCGCTCAGTTGCTCGATCACCGCGGCGCGCGTCATCCGCGCCATCTGCGCGATCACGACCGCGCACAGCGTGAGCACCGGCATCGCATACGCGCGCAGGAAATCGTGGACGCTTTCGATCGGGCCGCTGTACGACAGCGCGGACAGCCAGTGCAGCTTCACGGCCAGCACGAGCACGGCGACCGTCGCGATCAGGAATTCCGGCGTCGCGACGAGCGACAGCGTGCCGAGGCTGATCACGCGATCGACCACCGACTCGCGCTTGACCGCCGCGAGTATCCCGAGCAGCAGCGCGATCGGTACCGATACGGCGGTCGTGATCGCCGCGAGCGCGAGCGACTTCGGCAGGCGCCCGCCGATCATGTCCGACACCGGCATGTCGCCGGACAGCGAGCGGCCGAAATCGCCGTGCAGCAACCCGGCGAGCCAGTGCACGTAGCGCACGTGCGCCGGCATGTCGAGGCCGAACTGCTGGCGCAGCGCGGCGATCGTTTCCGGCGTCGCCGACTGGCCGAGCGCGGCCTGCGCGGCATCGCCCGGCAGCAGGTTCGTGATCGTGAAGATGATCGCGGACACGATCAGCAACGTCAGCGCGGTGACCGCGATACGCCGGCCGATCAGCCCGATGAGGATTCGGTTCATGCAGCGGCACTCCCGGAAAGGCCGCGCGCGGCCGGGGCGGTGGCCCGCACCGGCCGCGCGGCGGCGGCAGGCGACGGCGTCAGGCGTTCCACCATACGTGTTCGGCGAACATGCCGCCCATCATCGGGCCGGTCGGAATCGAGCCGAGGCCCGCGAGCCGCTTGTCGTACCCGTCGAGGAAACTGATGAACGCGGGGATGCCGACCCTGCCCTGCTGCGCGACGATCGCCTGCATTTCGCCGTACATCTGCTTGCGCTTCGCATCGTCGGTCTCCGAACGCGCGGCGAGCAGCAACTGGTCGAACTTCGCATTCTTCCAGCCCGACTCGTTCCACGGTGCGTCCGACTTGAAGAACTGCGTGAACAGCACGTCGGCGCTCGAACGCGGGTTGATGTTGCCGAAGCCGAGCGGATGCTTCATCCAGTGGTTCGACCAGTAGCCGTCGGGCGACACGCGGTTCACCTGCAGGTTCAGCCCGATCTTCTGGCCGGCCTGCTGCAGCAGCACGGCCATTTCGATCGACCCGTTCGCGTCGGACGTCGCATAGACCGGCGGCAGCGCGACGCCGAGCGCGCCCGCCTTGCGGAACAGGAACTTGGCCTTGTCCGGATCGTACGACCGTTGCGGCAGCGACGCGTTGAAGTAGCGATGACCCGGCGGAATCGGCTGGTCGTTGCCGATCACCGCGTAGCCGCGAAACACGGCCGAACGGATCTGCTCGCGATCGAACAGGTACTTCATCCCTTCGACGAAATCGGGGTTCGCGGTCAGCGGGCTTTCGCTGCGCATGATGAGGTCGGTATAGAGCCCCGACTTGGTTTCCTTCAGCGCATAGCCGGGCGTCGACGCGACGCGCTGCGTCGAGCGCGGATCGATCGCGTTGATCAGGTGCACGTCGCCGGACAGCAGCGCGTTCAGGCGCGCGGCGCTGTCGCTGATGCCGATCAGCTCGATCTCGTCGAGATACGGCATCCCGGGCTTGAAGTAGCTGTCGTTGCGCACGCCGACCGTCGACACGCCCGGCTTGAACGCCTTCAACTTGTACGGGCCGCAGCCGATGCCGGTCGTGAAGTCGGTCGTGCCGTCCTTGACGATCACGAGTTGCGGCGTCGCGAGGATCACCGGCAGATCGGCGTTCGCGCTCGTGAGCGTCAGCGTGACTTCGTCCGGGCCGGTCGCCTTCGCGTCGGCGAACTGGTCGGCGAGCGGCTTGACCTTCGATGCGGTCGCCGCGTTCTTGTGGCGCATCAGCGAGAACACGACGT
The DNA here is from genome assembly GCF_047978125.1 of Burkholderia sp. LFS061. Classification (NCBI taxonomy): domain Bacteria; kingdom Pseudomonadati; phylum Pseudomonadota; class Betaproteobacteria; order Burkholderiales; family Burkholderiaceae; genus Burkholderia; species Burkholderia sp. LFS061. The sequence continues at coordinate 32,856 of NZ_JBFPFS010000007.1, forward strand.
CGGCCGGCCCGACCGGTTTCCCGTCGTGGAACGTGACACCCTTGCGCAGCTTGACGATCCAGGTCTTCGCATCGGTCGTCTGCAGCGACTCGGCGAGATTCATCTGCGGCGTCAGGCTCGCATCGAGCTGCGTGAGGCCGCTGTAGAACATGAAGAAGCGGACGTAGTCGGCGCCCGTCGAGCCCTTGGCCGGGTCGAGCGTATCGGCCGTCGAGCTGGATTCGTTGGCCACGCGGATCTTGCCGCCGCGCTTCGGTGCGGGCGCGGCGAACGCCGGCTGCGTCCCCATCAGCAGTCCGCCGGCGCCGGTGGCCATCATGCCGCCCGCCGCCATGATCCGCATCATGTCGCGGCGCGTGAAGCCGCGGTGATCTCCGCCGTTGTCGATATCGTCGCTCATCCGAACTGCTCCTGACTGTGGAAAGTGGGTCCTGGGGTCCAGCGTGGTTCGTGGTTCCCGTCGCGCCCGCCTGCTGGTAGCGAGTGCAACGTCGTACGCATTGAGTTCATTTAAGCACCGCCAAAATGGCGGTTGTCGCGATTCGGGGCACCTGCACGACACGATTCGACCGTTTTGGGCCGTCCGCGCAGCATGAATTGCTGCGCGAGCGCGTGTGCCGCGTTGTCTTCCCGTCGCCCCGCGACACATGCGCGACGAAGAGAATCGTAAAGCGACGGCCGCCGCAGATTGCACCGACAAAATTGCCCGTTCGGCATCCGAAACGCGTTCGACGGCCCCAAACCGCATGTTTTGCGTCGATTGCACGCTCGCGGGCCGGTGCGGGTCGAAACGAGCGAAATGTCCCGGGCGCCGGCCGCGCGCGCGTGCGACCGTGAGCCGCCCTCGCAGCCGCCGCGCCGGGGCGATTTCCCACCACCGCGAGGACACCCGCGCATGAAAGTTCAGAAGATTTCCCGCTCCGTCGACACCGACTTGCCCGAAGACCGGGGCACGGCCGGATTGCCCGGCACCGGGCGCGCCCGCGTGTCGGGGCGGCAGGTCGTGATCCCGGGCAGCGAGGCGTTCGACACCGGCGTGTTCGAATGCACGCAGGACACTTACCGGCGCGGAGTGAAGGAAGCGGAGGTGATGCATTTCCTCGCCGGCGCCGGCATGTTCGCGCCGGATGGCGAGGAAGCGATCGAGTTCGGCGCGGGCGACACGCTGTTCTTCGCCGCGAACACCGAAGGGCTGTGGGACGTGCGCGAGACGATGCGCAAGGTGTATGTGATCTTCTGACGCGGGCGGGCCGCGCATGCGCGCCGCGCCCGGTTTCTCCCCCGGGCAGGCCGCTCAGCCGGCCAGCCGGAACACCGCTACCGCGGACCTCAACCGCGCCGCCTGTTCATCCAGCGAGGAAGCGGCCGCGGCAGCCTGCTCCACGAGCGCGGCGTTCTGCTGAGTGACTTCGTCCATTTGCGACACCGCCTTGCCCACCTGTTCGATGCCGGTACTTTGCTCGGCGGAGGCCGTGGAGATCTCGCCCATGATGTCGGCCACCCGGTCGATCGACCGGACGATCTCCGTCATGCGCGTCCCCGCCGCCTCGACGAGCCGGCTGCCGCTGCCGACCTTCTCGACCGACACCTCGATCAGCCCCTTGATGTCCTTCGCCGCCGCGGCGCTGCGCTGGGCAAGCGAGCGGACCTCCGAGGCCACGACCGCGAACCCGCGCCCTTCCTCGCCGGCTCGCGCCGCTTCGACCGCGGCGTTGAGCGCAAGAATGTTGGTCTGGAACGCGATGCTTTCGATCACGACGGTAATGTCGGCGATCCGCACCGACTCTTCGGAAATCTGCCGCATCGTTTCGACGACCTCCTGCACGGCGGCACCGCCGAGTTCGGTCGCCTCCTTGGCCGTGGTGACGAGCGCATTGGCCTGACGCGCATTCTCGGCATTCTGTCTGACCGTCGACGTGATCTGTTCCATGCTGGCGGCCGTTTCCTGCAGCGACGCGGCCTGTTCCTCCGTGCGTTGCGACAGGTCCAGGTTGCCTTGCGCGATCTCGCCGGTGCCGACGGCGATCGAGTGGGTCGTGGTCTGGATTTCGGCGATCGTCTCGGTCAGGCGCGCTTTCATTTCGCCGAGCGCCGCGAGCAGGCTGCCCGGCGCGGCCTTGGCCGCATCGAACTCGACGTCCAGTTCGCCGGCGGCGATGCGCGCCGCGATGTGCGTCGCGTGCGCCGGCTCGCCGCCCAGCGTGCGCCTGACGCTGCGCAGGACGCCCCATGCGATTGCCGCCAGCGTCGCGGCGATGACGAGCGCGATGGCGCCCAGCACCGTCGCGAGCCGCGTGAAGGCCGCGTCGATATCGTCGTAAAAGAATCCCGTGCCGATCCACCAGTTCCAGTCCGGAATGGCGACCACGCCCTGCAGTTTCGGCACCGCATCCGCGTCGGGGCTGCGCTTGACCAGCACGTCGACGAGCGCGAAATGCGCCTGCGCCATCCCCGCGCGGTAAGCCTCGCTATCGGTCAGGCCGCCGGTCGTGCGGTTGCCCTTGGCCCGCGTGCCGACGAACTTCGCGTTCGGGTGAACCAGGTTGACGCCGTCGGCAGTCGTGACCCAGTAGTAGCTTTTCGTATCCGCGTTGAGCGCCGACAGCGCGGCTTTTGCCTGCTGCTGGGCCTGATCCGCGGTGAGCGTACCGCTCGCCTGCAACGCGCGGTACGAATTGACCAGATGTTCGGCCTTCGTCAAAAGAATGACGATCTCTTCGCGACGGCTGTCGATCAGCGCGCCGCGCAGCGTGTGCAGCGACATGGCGGCAAGCAATACGACACCGAGCAGCGCGGCTGCGACGAGCATCAGCAGTTTCGTGGACAACTTCATGCGGGGCCTCGCGATATTAACCATTCGGTACATATATCGGCGTTGGCGGCTCTACCTTGAACGGCACCGCATCGGTAATTACCCTTGTTTCGTGCGCCGATCGTACGCGCACGACGAAGCGGCCGGGCCGGCCGCTCCTGGATTCGCCCCGGGTGTGCCCGGGTGGCTGCTCGTCGCACGGCACATTCGCGCGCAGCCGGCGCGGCGCTTACAGGCCGAGCTGCGTCGCGAGATGGCCGATGTCGGACACCTCGTAGTAGTTGTAGAACGGCGTGCCGGGCTCGTGGCCGCGATTGACGAACGCCTTGTGCTTGATCCCGAGATCCTCGGCCGTCATCAGGTCGTAGCGCAGGCTCGACGACACGTGCAGCACGTCTTCGGGCTTGCAGCCGAGCTTGCCGAACATGTATTCGAAGCCCTGCATGCGCGGCTTGTACGACTGCGCCTGCTGCGCGGTGAACACAGCGTGGAACGGCGCGCCGAGCTTGTCGACGTTGCTCATGATCTGGTCGTCCATTGCGTTCGACAGGATCACCAGCTTGTACTTCTTCGCGAGTCGCGACAGGCCGGCCGGCACGTCCGGATGCGGGCCCCAGGTCGGAACCGCATGATAGAAACGCTCGGCCTCGGCTTCGTCGAACGTCACGCCGATCCGCGCGCAGGTGCGACGGATCGCGTTGACGAGGACGTCGCGGTACGGCTTCCAGGCGCCGAGCACCTCGTCGAGCCGATAAGCGGCGAACGCGCGCACGAAGTCCTCCATCGCGACCGGCGACAGCCGGTCCGCGTAAATCTCGCGCGCAAGCTCCGCCATCCGGAAGCGGGTCAGCGTGCCGTAGCAGTCGAACGTGATGAACTTCGGTTCAAATTGGATCATGATGACGTCCTGTCGGTGTGAAGCCCCGGCAGGGCCGGGGACGGGCTGGGTTCAACGAAATTGAATCAGGGCAAAAAGTCGTTCGCACATCGTTCGGCGCCGCCCAAAACGCACAATCGCCGCGAGTTGCCCGGATCGTGCAGCACGATGTGCGGCACGATCCGGCGAGCCTCGCGAAAACCCGGGCAGGCTGCCGGCCGACGCGGCTCGCCGGCAAGCGGCAGCGACACCGTGCCTTCATCGTAGTGGCATTCCCACAGCAGGAGTTGCCGGATCGGCAGCGCGCGCCGGCACGATACGCGTGTTCGTTCGCGCCGATCGAGCGGGTTTGCGTCGATCTGACGCGAGCGGCCGCTGCCGCCGGAAAACAGGCGAATCGTCCTATCCGCGCCGCGGCGGCGCTGGCAGAGTCGAGATGTCATTCCTACCCATCCGGAGTCCGGCGTGGCCGACCTCAATTCTTCCAGCACGCTTACCTATCGCCCGTTCGCCGAAACCGACCTGCCCGCCGCGCACCGGCTGTCGGAGGCGGTCAAGTGGCCGCACCGGCTCGACGACTGGCGCTTCGCGCTCCAGCTCGGCAGCGGCTTCGTCGCCGAAGACGAATCCGGCGTCGTCGGCACCGCGCTCGGCTGGCGCTTCGGCGAGTCGCACGCATCGCTCGGCATGGTGATCGTGTCGCCCGAGCGCCAGGGCCGCGGCATCGGCCGCGAACTGCTCGCGCGCGTCGTCGACAGCCTCGGCCCGCGGACCGTGTTCCTGCATGCGACGCCGGCCGGCGAGCCGCTCTACGTGAAGTTCGGATTCGGTGCGATCGGCACGATCGACCAGCACCAGGGCGCCGCGTTCCAGCCGCCGCTGATTTCGCTGCCACCCGGCGAGCGGCTGCGGCCGCTCGGCACCAACGACGGCCCGCGACTCGCGGCGCTCGCAGCGCGCGCGGCCGGCTACCCGCGCGATGCGGTGGTCGATGCGCTGCTCGGCGTCGCCAACGGGATCGCGCTCGATCGCGACGGCGAACTGCTCGGCTTCGCGCTGTTTCGCCGTTTCGGCCGCGGCCACGCGATCGGCCCGGTGATCGCACCGGACGCGCTGCGCGCGCAGGCGCTGATCAGCCACTGGCTCGCGCTGCACGAAGGCATGTTCGTGCGCGTCGACGTGCCCGGTGACAGCGGGCTGTCGGACTGGCTGCAGGGGCTCGGCCTGCCGCGCGTCGATACCGTCGTCGCGATGGCGCGCGGTGCGGCGCCCGCGCGCGATCCGGCGCTGCGCGCATTCGCCATCGTCAACCAGGCGCTCGGCTGAGCGGCACGCACGATGAGCTTCCTCTACAAGGCCGACCCGGTGCGCGGCGCACAATGGGCGCAGCGCTTCGCGCAACAGGCGCCCGATCTCGCGTTCCGGATCTGGCCGGACATCGGCGATCCGCGCGCGGTGCGCTACCTCGCCGCATGGCAGCCGCCCGACGATCCGGTCGCGCTGCTGCCGAACCTCGAGATCGTGTTTTCGGTCGGCGCCGGCATCGATCAATTCGACCTGTCGCGCGTGCCCGCGCACATTCCGGTCGTGCGGATGATCGAGCCCGGCATCGTCGACGGCGTGGTCGAATACGTGACGCAGGCCGTGCTGACGATCCATCGCGACCTGTTCGACTACGCGGCGCAGCAACGCGCGCAGGCATGGCACGAGCGGCCGGTGCGCGCGGCCGCATCCCGCCGCGTCGGCGTGCTCGGGCTCGGCACGCTCGGGCAGGCCGTGCTCGACACGCTGCGGCGCTTCGGCTTCCCGTGCGCAGGCTGGAGCCGCACGCCGCGCACGCTCGACGGCATCGACTGTTACGCGGGCGACGCGGCGCTCGATGCGTTCCTGGCCCGCACCGACATCCTGATCTGCCTGCTGCCGCTGACGGACGGCACGCGCGGGCTGCTCGGCGCGCGCGTGTTCGACGCGCTGCCGGCCGGCGCGTCGCTCGTGCAGGTCGGTCGCGGCCCGCAGCTCGACGCGGCCGCGCTGCTCGCCGCGCTCGACAGCGGCCGCCTCGACAGCGCGATCCTCGACGTGACGGACCCCGAACCTTTGCCGGCCGGACACCCGTTCTGGGCTCATCCGCGCATCCGGATCACGCCGCACATCGCGAGCGCGACGCGGCCCGATACCGCGGTCGATGCCGTGCTCGCGAACCTCGCGCGCCATCGCGCGGGCCAGCCGATGATCGGCGTCGTCGATCGCATGCGCGGTTACTGACGCGCGCGCCCGGCCCGGCGGGGCGTGCAGCAGAAAATGCCGAAGCGCCCCGTGCAAACGCCGTATCCATACGTTTCGAGCGACAAATTGAAGACGCGTGCGGATTTCCCGCCCGGTAGCATGAACTCACGCTGACACCCAACGAGAGTCCCGCCCTGCCATGACCTACTCCGCGCTGATCGAAGCCGATCGTCAACACCTGATTCATCCGGTCGTCAATTACCGTACGCACGAGACGCGCGGCGTCACCGTGCTCGACTCCGCCGACGGCGTGTTCCTGCGCGACGCGCAAGGCCACACGCTGCTCGACGCGTTTTCCGGCCTGTGGTGCGTGAACGTCGGCTACGGCCGCGACAGCATCGTGAAGGCCGCGGCCGACCAGATGGCGAAGCTGCCCTACGCAACCGGCTATTTCCATTTCGGATCGCAGCCCGCGATCGAGCTTGCCGAGCGGCTCGCGGCGCTCGCGCCCGCGTCGCTGAACCGCGTGTACTTCACGCTCGGCGGCTCGGACGCCGTCGATTCCGCGGTGCGCTTCATCACGCACTATTTCAACGCGACCGGCCGCCCGTCGAAGAAGCACATGATCGCGCTCGAGCGCGGCTATCACGGCTCGTCGTCGATCGGCGCCGGGCTCACCGCATTGCCCGCGTTCCATCGCCATTTCGATCTGCCGCGCGCCGACCAGCACCACATTCCGTCGCCCTACCCGTATCGCCACCCGCTCGGCGACGATCCGCAGGCGCTGATCGCCGCGTCCGTCGCCGCGCTCGAAGCGAAGGTCGCGGAACTCGGCGCGGACAACGTCGCCGCGTTCTTCTGCGAGCCGGTACAGGGCTCCGGCGGCGTGATCGTGCCGCCGGCCGGCTGGCTGAAGGCAATGCGCGACGCGTGCCGGCGCCTCGGCATCCTGTTCGTCGCCGACGAGGTGATTACCGGCTTCGGCCGCACCGGCCCGCTGTTCGCGTGCGAGACCGAGCAGCTCGATCCGGACTTGATGACCGTCGCGAAAGGGCTGACGGCCGGTTATGCGCCGATGGGCGCGGTGCTGATGTCCGACGAAATCTATGAAGGTATCGCGGGCAGCCGCGCCGACACCGCGGTGGTCGGGCACGGCCACACGTATTCCGCGCATCCGGTCAGCGCCGCGATCGGCCTCGAAGTGCTGAAGCTCTATCACGAAGGCGGGCTGCTCGCGAACGGCCAGGCGATGGCGCCGCGTTTCGCCGCGGGGCTCGATGCGCTGCGCGCGCATCCGCTCGTCGGCGACGCCCGTTCGGTCGGCCTGCTCGGCGCGCTCGAGCTGGTGGCCGACAAGGCACGCAAGACGCGCATCGACCCGGCGCTGAACCTGCCCGACAAGATCGCCGCCGCCGCGTACGCGAACGGCGTGGTGTTCCGCGCATTCGGCGACGGCGTGCTCGGTTTCGCGCCGGCACTGAGCTTCACCGCGGGCGAGTTCGACCTGATGTTCGAACGCGTGCGCAAAACGCTCGACGACGTGCTGGCCGACGCGGGCGTGCAGCGCGCGCTCGACGCCGCCCACGCGCAGCCGGCATGACGCGGGCATGAAGCGGGCGAGGGAAAGCCGGACTTGTGGCGGCTACCGTTCGACTCTAAAGTAACCGGACATTCCATTTCTGCCTTCTCACGCGAACATGACGGACAGCAAGCTAGACCGGATCGACCTGCGCATTCTTTCCCAGTTGCAGAAGCGCGGGCGCATGACCAACGTCGAACTGGCCGATGCGGTCGGGCTGTCGCCGAGCCCGTGCCTGATCCGCGTGAAGCGGCTCGAAAAAGCCGGCTACATCGCCGGGTACGGCGCGCACATCCAGCTCGAGAAGCTCGGCGACGTGCAGGTGGTGTTTACCGAGGTCACGCTCGCCGACCACCGGCGCGAGGACTTCGACCGGTTCGTCGCGGCGATCCGCGATGTCGACGAGATCGTCGAGTGCCATCTCGCGAGCGGCGGCTACGACTATCTGCTCAAGTTCGTCACGCGCAGCGTGAGCCACTACCAGACGATCGTCGAAGGGCTGCTCGAGCAGAACATCGGCATCGAGAAGTATTTCAGCTACGTGATCATCAAGTCGCCGTTCGTCAAGCGGCACTACCCGCTCGAATCGCTGTTCGGCGAACGGCACTGACGAGCGGCGGGCGGCGGCCACGCCGTACGCCCGTCGTCGCGACGCGCCCGCCTGCCGCCGTCGAGCCGCCCTCATCCAAGGATCTGACATGTCACTTACCCTCTCCCGCACCGAACTCGTTCGCAGTGCAAACCTGATCGACGGCGCGTGGCGCGACGCGCTCGACGGCCGTCGCTTCACGATCACCGATCCGGCGACGCTCGAACGCGTGGCCGACGTGCCCGACAGCGGTGCGGCCGACGCACGTGCCGCGACCGACGCGGCCGTGCGCGCGCTGCCCGCGTGGCGCGCGACGCCGGCCCGCGAACGCGCGGCGGTCCTGCGCGCATGGCATGCGGCGATCGTCGCGCACACCGACGATCTCGCGAAACTGATGTCGCGCGAACAGGGCAAGCCGCTCGCCGAAGCGCGCGGCGAAGTCGCGTATGGCGCGTCGTATGTGCTGTGGTTTGCCGAGGAAGCGACCCGCACCTACGGCGACCTGATTCCGCAACAGCAGCGCGGCAAGCGGCTGAGTGCGGTCAAGGAGCCGATCGGCGTCGTCGCCGCGATCACGCCGTGGAATTTCCCGCTCGCGATGATCGCGCGCAAGATCGCGCCCGCGCTCGCGGCCGGCTGCACGGTCGTCGCGAAGCCGGCCGAGGACACGCCGCTCACGGCACTCGCGCTGGCGTTCCTCGCGCAGGAAGCCGGCGTGCCGCCCGGTGTGCTGAACGTGATCGCCGCATCGCGCGAGCACGGCATCGACGCGGTGGCCGACTGGCTCGCCGACGGCCGCGTGCGCAAGATCACGTTTACGGGATCGACGCCCGTCGGCAAGCTGCTCGCACGCGAATCGGCCGCAACGCTCAAGAAGCTGTCGCTCGAGCTCGGCGGCAATGCGCCGTTCATCGTGTTCGACGATGCCGAACTCGACGCCGCCGTCGACGGGCTGATGGCCGCCAAGTTCCGCAACGGCGGCCAGACATGCGTGTCGCCGAACCGCGTGTATGTGCAGGCCCGAATCTACGACGCCTTCGCCGCGAAGCTCGCCGCGCGGGTCGGCGCGTTGAAAGTTGCCCCGGCAACCGACCCTGCCGCGCAGATCGGCCCGATGATCAACGCACGCGCGGTCGACAAGATCGCGCGCCATGTCGACGATGCGCTCGAGCGCGGCGCCCGCGTGCTGACGGGCGGCAGGCGCCTGCCCGAACTGGGGCCGAACTATTACGCGCCGACCGTGCTCGCCGATGCTGCCGCCGGCATGCAGCTCGGTTGCGAGGAGACGTTCGGGCCGGTCGCCGCGCTGTTTCCGTTCGATACCGAGGATGAAGCCGTCGGCGCCGCGAACGACACGCCGTTCGGGCTCGCCGCGTATTTCTACACGCAGGACGTCCGGCGCATCGCACGCGTGTCGGCGCGGCTCGAAACGGGCATCGTCGGCATCAACGAAGGCGCGCTCGCGAGCGAGGCCGCGCCGTTCGGCGGCGTGAAGGAATCGGGCTACGGCCGCGAAGGTTCGCGCTACGGCCTCGACGACTACCTGTCGATCAAGTACCTGTGCCAGGGCGGGCTCGACTGATCGCGCACGGCCCGACACGACGCGCTTCGTCGACCGGGGCAACCCTACCGGGCTCGAACATTTCCCGGACACCGGCACCGTGATCGGCCGGTCGAACGAGGTTCCCGTCGTGACGCCCTATCCCGACTGCGTGCTCGTGATGCCGTCGCTGCGGCAATTGCGGCCCGGCGTCACCGTCGTCCGGCTCGGGCGGCTCGTCGACGAATCCGCAGCGCCCGTCTGACGGATCGGCTTCAACCCGACCGGCGCGGCGGCCGCACACGTTTGCGGCAACGCCGCGCCGATTCGCTTCGCATGCAGACCTCCATTTCCTCGCATACCTGCCGTTAACCCGGATTTCAGCGCAGCCTCGGTCATCGCACCTGGCTTCCCCCACGAGCGCGAGCATGTCCGCATCCACTTCCATCGAGAAAATCGCCGACTGGGCGGGACGAAACCATCTTGTCGTCGGCGCGCTCGGCACACTGATGTCGCTCGCCGCGCTGAGCATCAGCGCGATGACGCTGTGGGCCATGAGAAGCGGCGTCGTCGAGCACGCGCACGAGACTTCGCGCAACGTCGCCGCCGTGCTGGTCAGCGAGATCGCACGGACCGTCGAAACGTCCAACAACGCACTGATCGCGCTCGCATCCAATCTCGGCAAGCCGGAGGTCCGGAATATGGACGCCGGGCTGCGGCACGATCTGCTGTTCCAGCGCGCGGCCGCGCAATACGTGACCGGCATGGGCGCGACGGACCAGAACGGTCGCCTGATCGACGGATGTTGCGGCCCGACTCACCATTGGGACTTCGGCGATCGCGACTACTTCAAGGTTCATCGCGACTCGGCGAACGTCGGCCTTTACGTATCGGAGGTCTATCGCGCGCGCTCGCGCAACGGCAAGGAGTCCATCGCGCTGTCCCGGCGCATCGAAGGTCCGGATCACGCGTTCAACGGGATCGCGATCGTCGCCATCGACATCGCCTACTTCGATCAGCTGCTTGCCCGACTGGACGTCGGGCCGAACGGCATCAGCGCGATCCTGCGCACGGACGGCACCATCCTGGCCAGAAATCCGCCGCTGAGCGACCACCAGATGGTCCGCCTGAGCCGATCGAAGGTCTTCGATCGCATGCTGAACCAGGAATCGGGGTTCTATGCGGCCTACTCGCGCATCGACGGAACCTTGCGGCTCTATACGTTCCAGCGGGTGCCCGGCACCCCGCTGATTGCCGTCGTCGCCCCTGCCGAGCGCGACGTGCTGGCCGGCTTCACGCGCATGTCATGGTCGGTCGGCGTGTCGGCCTCGTTCATCTGCGCGCTCTTCTGCGCGGTCGTCTGGCTGCTCGCATTCGCATTGCGGGACAATCTTCGCAAGCAGACGTTGCTGACCGATCTCACCCGCACCGATCCGCTGACGGGCCTGCACAACCGCCGCGCGCTCGACGTCGCGCTGGCCGACGAATGGAAGCGACTCCGGCGCAGCAATGAAGGCAGCCTGTCGGTGCTGTTCATCGATGCCGACCACTTCAAGCAGTACAACGACAGATACGGGCATGCGCAGGGTGACACCGCGCTGAGATTCCTGGCCGAATGCATCCGGACTCACACGCGGCGGCGCGCCGACATCGCCGCGCGCTACGGCGGCGAAGAGTTCGTCGCGGTGCTGCCGGATACGGATGAAAGCGGCGCCGCGAAGGTCGCCGAGGCCATTCGCGCCGAAGTGGAACGCAACCAGCTCGCCGGATTCGCCGAGACGGTTCCGGCTTTTACGGTGAGCATCGGATACGCGACCGGGCATCGCGCACGCCCGGCGTCCATCGACGCGCTCACGCATCAGGCAGACCTCGCGCTGTATACGGCGAAGCGCCACGGTAGAAACCGCGTGTGCCGCGGCGACACGGGAGCGTTTGCGCAATCGGCGTGAGGGCCGTTGCGGTCGACTGCGGGCGCTTTTTCCTTTCGGCGTCCGTCTCGCCCGGTAATGCAGCACACCGATCGCCGGCCGCGCGATCGTACCGCTGCCGCCATTCACCGGTTCCGGCAATCCGGCGGCTTCGCGTCCGGAACGTGACACACCTGCCGTTCCGGGCTTTCGGGCCCGCGTCGATCGACGACCTCATGGTTTTCCGGACGGATGGCGTCAATTTCGTGACGGCATCGCTTCCGGAATCACGCACTCGATAACGTCAGAAGTAAAAAACCTCTCGCGAGAACGCTCCGAATAGTGCGTTCTTGACCATTTCGAAGTTTCTCAACCCGCAAACGATTGCGTTCTTCAAGCCCCCTAAATCCTTCTTTAACCAATCCGATAATAAGGAACGCTACCCAATATCGACACAACGGATCCTGAATGATGCATAACAAACAGTTGATGGTTCGCACGAAACTCACCCTTACGTTTGGCTTCCTGACGTGCGTGGTGCTGCTCGTTTCGTTCCTCGGCATCGTATCGCTCAGCAACGCGAACGCGGTATTCGCGAATTATGTCAATGGCATCAACGCTCGCGCGGAACTGGCAGCCAAGGTACGCGTCGCCGTCGATCGGCGCGCCATCGCGGCGCGCAACCTGGTGCTCGTGACGACGCCACGCGACCTGGAGATCGAGAAGGAAGCAGCGCTGCAGGCCGACCGCGACGTCAGCGCACGAATCGCCGCACTCAAGAACGCCGTAGGTGAAGGCACCGACGCGACCGACAAGGCACGCGAGCTGGTGCGGCAGATCGACCAGATCGAGACCAGGTACGGCCCGGTGGCACGGGCCATCGTCGACGCCGCGCTGAACAACCGGCGCGATCAGGCCGTCACGATGATGAACGAACAATGCCGACCGCTTCTGGCGCAGCTGGTCGACGCATCGCAGGCCTATATCGTGTACACGCGCGAACGCGCCGTGCAGATGGTGCAAGAGTCGGAAGACCGCTATGCGTCGCGACGGGTGCTGCTCATCGTCATCTGCCTCGCCGCTGTCGCGGGCGCGGTGGCAGCGGGCGTCATCATCGTGCGAGGGCTGACCCGTTCGCTCGGCACTGAGCCGGCCACGCTCAGCGACATCGCGCAGCGCATCGCCGGCGGCGACCTCGCCGCCGGGTCCGCTACCGTCGACGCGCCGCGCGGCAGCGTGCTGGCCTCCATGCGCGAAATGCAGGCCAATCTGGTGCGCCTGATTTCGCAGGTTCGCATCGCGTCCGGCAACGTCGCGACGGGCGCGAGCGAAATCGCGTCCGGCAACCAGGATCTGTCGTCGCGCACGGAACAGCAGGCCGCGTCGCTGCAGGAGACCGCATCCAGCATGGAAGAATTGACGTCCACCGTGCGACTGAACGCCGACAATGCGCAGCAGGCAAGCTCGCTGGCCAACAACGCATCGGAAGTCGCGCAGCGCGGCAGCACCGTGGTCGGCCTGGTGGTCGAAACGATGACGGACATCAGCGACAGCTCGTCGAAAATCGCCGAGATCACCGGGATGATCGAAGGGATCGCGTTCCAGACGAACATCCTCGCGCTCAATGCGGCCGTGGAAGCGGCACGCGCGGGTGAACAAGGCCGCGGCTTCGCGGTCGTGGCCAGCGAAGTGAGAAGTCTCGCGCAACGTTCATCGACCGCCGCGAAGGAAATCCGGCAGTTGATCACGCAATCGGTCCAGAAGATCCAGGACGGCTCGCGTCTCGCGCACAATGCGGGCGACACCATGGGCCAGGTGACGCAGGCGGTGGCGCGCGTGACGGACATCATGGGCGAGATCGCGGCGGCATCGAACGAGCAGAGCCGCGGCATCGAGCAGGTCAACCTGGCCATCACGCAAATGGATGAAGTCACGCAACAGAATGCGGCGCTCGTCGAAGAGGCCGCCGCCGCATCGAAGTCGCTCGAGGAACAGGGAAATCAGCTTTCCGAGTCGGTATCCCTGTTCCGGCTGGAAGCGAGCGCATCGCACGCGTAGCCACGTCGGCGCGTCGCACCGTTGCTGACACACACTTTGCTTCCGACACCCGTCCCGTTTAGGAAAACAGACTAAACATCATTCCCCGAAAGCGGGACGCGCTCGGTCGCGCCGAATGACGTGAAGCGGTTTCGTAACCGTCGCGTCACGATCGGCCACCACAATGCTCCGTCTTCTACCCTCAGGATGGAGTTTGCATGCTTGCGTCACCGAGCCGTCTCCCGCTGCACGTCGCAGCGCTGTCGACCGCGATCCTACTGGCTGCCTGCGGCGGCGGCGACGATGTCGTCGCAACGAGCTCGACGAACGCCGCGGTCCCGGCACCGCCGGCCGACCCCGGCTTCGTCGACAGCGCGCCCGTTCCGAGCGTACCCGCGTTCGTCGACAACGTCGCGACCAACCAGCGCGGCGACGCTCGTTATGCAACGCTGTCGACCAACGCCGCCGTGCGCGTGGTGAGCCGCTTCCTCGACCTGTGGCAGCCGTCGACGATGCTCGTCGATGCGGGCGTGACCGCGCCGGCCAACGGCGCGTTTCCCGCCATCTCGCCTTCCCCCTGCACGGGGCTGCCCGGCAACGGCACGCCGTGCGGCACGAGCCTGAACGACGCGGTGCTGTCGGCGAACGTGCAATACGTGGTCAACGCGACGACCGCGCGCACGCCGCAGCAGGCCGACGCCGCCTATTACGACGACCGGCGCGGCAAGGGCTACAGCGTGACGGACGGCATGGGCCCGCTCACCGCGGCATGGCGCACCGCGGCCCAGCAGACGACCAGCATCACCAGCGTGCCGGCCGATGCCACGACCGTGCTGTACAACGACACCGGCAACAACGTCGGCGTCGGCAGCAGCGGCAACGCGAGTTTCGGGAAAGTCGTCGACCTGCTCAACGAAATGGGCAACAACGCGTCGACCGAACCCGCGAAGCGCTTCTACAAGTATGCACGGCCGTACCGCTGGAGCTCGAGCGTCGTCGTCGCGCCGACACTCGTGCCCGCGGAAAGCGCGACGCCGGCGACCGACGGCGGCTTCATCAGCGGCCACCAGGCCGAAGCGATGCGCGACGCCGTGACGATGGCGTGGCTCGTGCCCGAGCGCTTCCAGGAAATGGTCGGCCGCGGCCTCGAGCTCGGCGAGAACCGGATCCTCGCCGGCATGCACTCGCCGCTCGACGTGATCGGCGGCCGCATGCTCGCGCTGGCCGTCAGCGCGGCCAACCTCGCCGCGTACGCGAGCGACGCGCAGGCCGCGTACGGCCAGGCGCACCAGACGCTGCAGCAGCTCACCGGCACGACCGATGCGACCTTCCCGGCATTCGCGCGCTCGGGCACGACGGCGACCGACCGGTTCGCCGACTACGCGACGAACAAGGCGGCGTTCACGCGCCGCATGACGTACGGCTTCGGCGCGATCGACGCGACCGGCGCGCCGCCGGTCGTGCCGAAGGGCGCGGAGATCCTGCTGCAGACGCGCTTCCCGTACCTGGGCGCGGACCAGCGGCGCGTCGTGCTGAAGACCACCGAACTGCCGTCCGGCTACCCGGTGATGGACGATGCGGAAGGCTGGGGCCGGCTGAACCTGTTCACCGCCGCCGACGGCTACGGCGCGTTCAACGGCAACGTGACCGTCGCGATGGATGCGTCGAAGGGCGGCCTCAACGCCGCCGACCTGTGGCGCAACGACATCGCGGGCGCCGGCAAGCTGACGCTGCAAGGCAGCGGCACGCTGACGCTGGCGGGCAACAACAGCTATACGGGCGGCACGCAGGTCAGCGGCGGCACGCTCGCCGCCGCTTCCACGATGGCGTTCGGCAACGGCGACGTGTATGTCGGCTCCGGCGGCGGCATCCGGATCGCGGCCGGCGCGCCCGTCACGATCGCGACCCGCTACACGCAGCTCGACAACACGACGCTCGAACTCGACATCGACGGCAACGGCGGCGGACGCCTGCGCGTGGGCGGTGCGTTCACCGTCGCGGGCGGCACGCTGCACGTGAAGTTCGTGAACGGTTATGCGCCGAAAGCCGGCGACACCATCGCACTGATCGACGCGGTAGCAGGCGCCGCGAAGTTCTCGACGGTGACGGTCGACGGCTTCAAGGCGACGCCGGTCTATACGGCGACGGGCGTGTCGATCACGCTGTCGGCGTCATAACCGGCAGCAGGCATCGATCCGTGCGACGGCGCCGACCGCCGGTTCGCGCATCAGGGTTTGCATCGCGGGTTTTCCTTCGCAGCCCGATTGCGCGGGCGGCCGCACGCCGCCGCGAGTCGCGACTCGCGAATGGCGGATCAGCATTCGACGAGCGCCTTCACGACGTCATGCACCGCCGCGCGCGGCGTCGATCCGGTAGAAGCGGCGCGCGTTGCCGCCGAACAGGTCGGCAAGCGCCGCGGAGCCGAGCAACTGCGCGCAGTCGTCCTCGCACGCGGCCAGCCAGTCGCCGTAGCCGCCGCACGCCGACGCGACACGCAGCACCGGCCAGTCGCTGCCCCACATCAGTCGCGCCGGCCCGAACAGGTCGGCCAGCGCATGCACATAAGGCCGCGTGCGCGCTCGCACGGCGTCCGGGCCGGCCGACGGCCCGGCCTCGGTCCACAGGCCGGACAGCTTGCAGTGAAGATTCGGCAGGCTCGCGAGGCCGCGCATCGCCGACAGCCACGGCTGCAGCTCGCCGCGTTCGATGAACGGCTTCGCGCCGTGGTCGATCACGATCTGCAGATCCGGGTGGCGCTGCGCGAACGCATGCAGCGCATCGAGATGGCGCGGCATCACCAGCGCATCGAAACGCAGCGCATGCTCGAGCATCGCGGCGACCGCGCGATCGAGCACCGGATCGTCGATCCACGCATCGTCGGGCAGATCCTGCAGCATCGGGCGCAACCCGCGCGCCTTCGGCGCCGACGCGAAGGCCGCGATCCGCGCCGGCGCGTCGGCGGCCTTCAGGTCGACCCAGCCGACCACCGCGCCGACCGTCGGGGTGTCGTCCGCGAGATCGAGCAGGAAGCGCGTGTCGGCGTCGCTCGGCAGCGATTGCACGAGCACGGTGCGGTCGATGCGCGCCGCGTCGAGCAGCGGCGCCAGATCGGCGGGGCCGAAATCGCGGTGAATCGCATCGAGTTCGGCCGGCGGCCAGCAGCCGGCCCGCGCGCCGATCCGCCAGTAGTGCTGATGTGCGTCGATGCGTGCCGTCATGCGCGCGCTCCCGGCATCGGCGCGCGCGCCGCGATCAGCCCTTCGTCGCGCAGCGCGGCCCACAGTTCGGCCGGCACGGGGCGCTCGAACCATGCGATGTTCTGTTGCAGTTGGGCCACGCTGCGCGCGCCGACCACGCACGACACGACCGCCGGATGGCCGAACGGAAACTGCAGCGCGGCGGCGGGCAGCGGAACGTCGAAGCGCTTGCACAGCGCGCCGAGCCGCGTGGCCTTGTCGATCACGTCGGCGCTTGCGTCCGCATAGTTGAACTTGCCGTTGCCGGCCAGCACGCCGGAATTGAACACGCCGCCGACCACGATGCCCGTCCCCGCGCGGCCGCACGCGTCGAGCAACGGTTCGAGCGCCGTCTGTTCGAGCAGCGTGTAGCGGCCGGCCAGCAGCACGGCATCGAGCGCCGCTTCGTTCAGCGCAGCGGCGGCGACTTCCCATTCGTTCACGCCGAGACCAAACCCGCCGATCTCGCCGCCCGCACGCAGCGCATCCAGCGCGCGAAACCCGCCGCCGCGGGTCAGCTGTTCCCAGTAGTGCGCGTGACGATCGCCGTGCGTCATCGCGCCGATGTCGTGCACGTACAGGATGTCGATCCGCGCGAGCCCGAGCCGCTGCCGGCTGTCGTCGTGCGACCGCATGATGCCGTCGTAGCTGTAGTCGTAGACCGGCCGGAACGGCAGCGGCTCGGCCCAGCCGTCGTCGCCCGGGCGCACGCTCGCGTCCGCGCGCATCAAGCGCCCGACCTTCGTGCTGAGCGTGAACGCGCCGCGCTCGCGCGGCGCGAGCCCCGCACCCACGCGCCGCTCGGACAGCGTGTAGCCGTAATACGGCGCCGTGTCGAAGTAGCGCAGGCCGGCGGCCCACGCGGCGTCGACGAGCGAGCCGGCGTCGGCGGCCGACATCGGGCGATAAAGGCCGCCGAGCTGCGAGCAGCCGAGGCCGAGCGCGGACACCGTCAGCCCGCTGCGCGGCAATGCGCGCGTATCGTTTGCGTTCATGATTCGTGACAGGGTGCGGGAAAGAAGCATGGCCGGCAGCCGCCGCCCGCGCTCGGGCGGCTTGCGCGGCCGCTCAGTACAGAACGTTCCTGGCCGCCTCCGAATCGAGGTTCTGCTTGTCGACCATCACGACGCCGGTATCGATCAGCTTCGGCGCCGGCTTGCGTTCGACGACGTCGAGCGCCGTGCGCACGCCCTGGTTCCCCATCTGCCACGAGCCCTGCACGGCGATCGCCTGCACCGTGCCGTCGCGCACGAAGCCCTGCAGATCCTCGTTGCCGTCGAACCCGATCGCCACCACCTTGCCCGCCTTGCCCGACTGCTTCAGCGCCCGGCCCATCCCGACCGCGGTCGGCTCGTTCGCGCCGAAGATGCCCTTCAGTTCGGGGTTCGCCGACAGCACGTCGGTCGTCTGGTTCAGCGCGTTCGCCATTTGCGACTGCGAGTAGTACGGGCCGACGATCTGCAGCTTCGAATGGCTCGCGATGTACTTGCGGAACCCGCCGACGCGGCTGACTTCGGAGCCCGCGCCCGGCACGTACGACATGATCGCGATCTTGCCGGACTGCCCGACGCGGTCGATCAGCGCCTTCGCGCACAGCGCGCCGGCCTTCTCGTTGTCGGTCGACAGGAATGCCTGGTAATACGGCTTGCCGGTGTCCGAGATCGCCGAGTCGATCAGCACGACCGGAATGTGCGCTTCCCACGCCTTCTTGATCGCGGGCACGAGCGCATCGGGATCGGACGGTGCGAGCACGATGCCCGCCACATGACGCGTGACCGCGTTGTCGACCATGTTGACCTGCCCGCTGATGTCGGACTCGGCCGCGGGCCCCTGGAACGTCATCGTGTAGCCCTTGGCGCCGTCGAGCGCCGCCTTCGCGCCTTTCTGCACGTTCTGCCAGTAGTTCGAGTTGACCGTCTTGACGATCACGGCGATCTCGCCGCCCGCCGCGTACGCACCGCTGTTGCATGCCGCGAACAGGCATGCCGATGCTGCCAGCAGGATGGATTTGTTCATGTCTCGCTCCGCTTCTCGTTGGTGGGAACTGCTGCCGGTCAGGGCCGGCGATTGCGCAACTGGTCGATCCAGACCGTGCCCAGGATCACGACGCCGATGATGATCTGCTGGATGAAGCTCGATACGCCGTTCATGTTCAGGCCGTTGCGCAGCACGCCGATCACGAACGCGCCGATCGCCGTGCCGGAAATCGTCCCGACACCGCCCATGAGCGACGTGCCGCCGATGACCGAACTGGCGATGGCGTCGAGTTCGTACATGACGCCCTCGTTCGGCTGCCCTGTGACGAGCCGCGACATCAGTACGCAGCCGGTCACGCCGGCGAGCGCGCCGGACAGCACGTAGGTGAAGAGCTTCACGCCCTGTACGTTCACGCCCGACAGCCGGGCCGCCTCCGCGTTCGACCCGACCGCATAGATATGGCGGCCGAGCGACGTTCTCGACAGCAGCACGGAAACCACGACGAACAGCACGACCATGATCACGACCGGATACGGAATGCCGGGAAACGTCGTGTCGGGGAATCCGTCCGCGCCGATGCGCGAGATGCGCAGCAGCGCGCCGTTGCCCAGCGCGCCGAACGCGTCGCCGAGATCCGATACCGGCCGTGCGCCCGTGATCTGGAGCGCGATGCCGCGTGCGACGAGCATCATGCCGAGCGTCGCGATGAACGGCGGCAGGCCCATGCGCGTCACGCACATGCCGTTGACGAACCCGCACAGCGCGCCGACCAGGATCCCGGCCGCCATGGCCGCCGGCACCGGCACGCCCGCCTTGACCAGCAGCGCGGACGAGACGCCGGCCAGCGCGAGCACCGAGCCGACCGACAGGTCGATGCCGCCGGTGATGATCACGCACGTGGCGGCCACGCCGAGATAGGCGATGGAGGTCACCTGCAGGCCGACGGTCATCAAGTTGTCGACCGAGAAAAACGCCGCGCTCGATACGGAAAACGCGAACACGAGCACGACCAGGCTGCCCAGCGCCGCGAACTTCTGGATAAGGTCGCGCCGCCGCTGTCGCGCCGCCCGTTCGTCGGCCTGGCTTCGATCCGATGTCATTTCAAGCATGGGAACGCCCCGACGCATAGTGCATGATCTCCTCCTGACTGGTGTGTTGGGTGTCGAGAAACGCGGTCAATCGACCTTCGTGAAAAACGGCGATCCGGTCGGTCATGCCGAGCAGCTCCGGCAGCTCCGAACTGATCAGCACCACGCCGACGCCGTCGGCGGCGAGCCGGTCCATCAGCCCGTAGATCGCGAATTTCGCGCCCGCGTCGATGCCGCGCGTCGGCTCGTCGAAGAACAGGATCTTCGAGCCGCGATACAGCCATTTGCCGATGACGACCTTCTGCTGGTTGCCGCCGGACAGGTTGCGCACGACCTGCTGCACCGACGGCGTGCGAATCGCGAGGTCCTGCACGTAGCGCCGCGCCACGTCGAGCTCGTCGTCGAAGCGCAGGAAGCCCAGGCGCGATGCGATGCCGCGCACGTTCGCGAGCGTGAGGTTCGCCGCGACGGGCATCGGCAGCGCGAGCCCCTCCTTCTTGCGGTCCTCCGACAGATACGCGATGCCGTGGTGGATCGCCTCGCGCGGCGAGCGGATCGTCACGGGCCGGCCGTGCAGCTCGATCGTGCCGCCGTCCGGGCGGTCCGCGCCGAAGATCGCGCGCGCGACTTCGGTGCGCCCGGCGCCCATCAGTCCGGCAAAACCCAGGATCTCGCCCTTGCGAAGCGTGAACGACACCGGCCCGAACACGCCTTCGCGGCGCAGTTCCCGCACGTCGAGCAGCACTTGTTCGGTCGGCGTCGACTGCCGCGACGGATACGCGTCGTCGAGCGTCCGCCCGACCATGCGCGCGACGATGTCGTCGATGCTCACGTCTGCGAAATCGTCCGTCGAGATGTGGCGCCCGTCGCGCAACACGGTCACGCGATCGACGATCTGCGCCATTTCGTCGAGCCGGTGCGAGATGTACAGGATCGCCACGCCGTCGGCACGCAATTCCTCGATGATGCGAAAGAGCTGCACCGTTTCCGACTCCGTCAGCGACGACGTGGGCTCGTCCATGATCAGCACGCGCGCGTCGTGCGACAGCGCCTTCGCGATTTCGACCATCTGTTGCTGCGCGATCGACAGCACGCCGACCTTCGTCGTCGGTGCGACGTTCAGGCCGATCCGCGCGATGCAGCGTGCCGCATCCGCATTGAGCCGTTTCGTGTCGACGAACGGTCCGCGCCGCGGCTCGCGCGCGAGGTACAGGTTCTCCGCCACGCTCAGGTGCGGCACGAGATTGAGCTCCTGGTGGATGATCGCGATGCCGGCCGCCTGCGCTTCGGAGGCCGAACGAAACCGCACCGGCGCGCCGCGATAGTGGACGACGCCCTCGTCGGGCAGGTACTGACCGCTGATGATCTTCATCAGCGTGGACTTGCCCGCGCCGTTTTCGCCGCACACCGCATGCACCTCGCCGCGGCGCAGGTCGAGGCGAATCCCGTCGAGCGCGAGGACGCCCGGGAAGCGCTTGCGAATCCCTTCCAGGCGCAGGATCTCCCGGTCCGCTTCGCCCTGTGCGGCCTGACCGGGCAGATTGCGAGGCATTGCCATTGCGTCTCCTTGGAAAGGGCCGACCTCGCTTTCGTCTGGTCAGTCCAATTTCGATGAATTACATCAATCCAGCCACTTTTGGTCAAGCCAATTTATATATCTACATCCGATCTTACCAATGGTGAAAACCCGCACATCCGCACGAACGGGCTGCCGTCCGGGGCGACACGACGAGCGTGATAGACTTTGCGACGCGCGCTTACGCGGAAAGTGCATTGACCAAGATCCATCGGATGAAATCGACAGAACCCAAGCGGCTTTACCAATCGGTCGCGGCCCAGATCGTCGCGTTGATTCGCCAGGGCGAATTCGCGGTCGGCGAACGCCTGCCGCCCGAGCGCGAACTGGCGCTGACGCTCGGCGTATCGCGTCCGTCGCTTCGCGAGGCGCTGATCGCGCTGGAAATCGGCGGCCAGATCGAGATCCGGATGGGCTCCGGCGTTTATGTGCGCGACACGGCGGCCGACGACGTCGGCACGATGGGCACGCTCGGCGACAGCCCGTCGGAACTGATGCAGGCACGCGCGGCCATCGAAGGCAGCGTCGCCGCGCTGGCCGCGGCGCGGATGACGGCCGCGATGCTCGATCGCCTGCGCCGCACGGTGCAGCGCATGAAGCGGCTCGCGGAGGCCGGCAAATCGCCCGTCGAAGCCGACCGGCAGTTCCATATGCTGATTGCGGAAGCCGCCGGCAATTCGGTGCTCACCCGCTTCGTCGGCGAGCTGTTCGACAGCCGCCACGACCCGATCGCCGCGGCCATGCGCGGCCACGCGGAGAATCCTCAGACCTGGACCGCCGCCGTGCGGGAGCACGAGGACGTGCTCCACGCGCTGCAGGCCGGCGACCCGATCGCGGCCCAGACGGCCATCCGCGCGCATCTTCGCGCGTCCGAAGCGCGATGGATCGACGGTGGCCTGAAATCGGACCCTGATTGACCGGCACACGGGCGCCTTTCGCGCGCCCTGCGCGGCCGGTCCCGCTGCGCGAACGGCTGACCTGCACGAACGTCGCGCCCAGCGCCGCCCAGTACGCACGATCGTCGTCGCTCAGGCACGCCTGCGGATCGCATTGCCAGCCGACGATCGAGAACCACGGGCCCAGCACGTCGTCGAGCTTGCGGCGCACGCCGTCGGCCGTTTCGACGTCGGGCTGCGCGATCATCCCGCCGACCGCATCGCCCGGCGCCCCCGGCAGCACGACGCCCCGCGTATAGCTCGGCATCGGCTTGAAACGCATCCGCAGGATGTAGTCCTTCAGGCCCGGCGCATACCGCGCGAGCCCGAGGAAACGATCGATTCGATCCTCGTTTACCCGATTCATATCCGAATTTTCCGGGAAAACCTCTTGTCTCCCGGCTCGCCACGCCTCGCGTAGGTTTTACGAAATTCCCTCAATTCGGGATTCATCGACATGGATGGCCATACGAGCGCCGACGGCCGACGCCCCGTTGCCGGCCGCTTCACATCCCGCTCGGCAACACCACCAACTTACGATTGCAAATGCCTCTCATTTGCATTAAATTCCGGCGCGAATGTACTGTTTCGAACACAGCCGTCGGCGCGAGGCCATCCGCCATGCCCGGACGCAGACCACATCAAAGGACGGGGTATGAGCAGGAAGAACTGGGCGGCCGCACCGATGGCCATCGTCGTCGGCACGGCCGGCCTGGGCGCCGCCGATGCGCAGGAGTTGTCGCTGCCCGCCATTGAGGTCTCGGGGCAGCGCACGACCGCGCCGTTTCGCGCGCCCGAATCGACGAGCGCGACGCGCACCGAGACGGACGTGATGGAAATCCCGTTCGCGGTCAGCAGCGTCGACGCGAAACTGGCCCAGACCGTCGCCGCCACGCGCGGCGAAGACCTGTACGACTGGGTCGCGGGCGTCGCACGGCAGAACAACTTCGGCGGCCTGTGGGACAACTACGCGGTGCGCGGGTTTGCCGGAGACGGCAACACGTCCGGCACCGACTACCTCGTCAACGGCTTCTCGTGGAACCGCGGGATCAGCGTGCCGCGCGACACCGCCAACCTCGAGCGCATGGAAGTGCTCAAGGGGCCCGCGTCCGCGCTGTACGGCCGCGGCGATCCGGGCGGGCTCATCAGCTACACGACCAAGCAGCCGCAGTTCGCGCGCTCGAACACCATCGGCGTGTCGGCCGGCAGCTACGGCGCGTTGCGCGAGACGCTCGATTCGACCGGGCCCGTCACGAAATCGCTCGCGTACCGCTTCGTCGCGATGAACGAGAACAACGGCAGCTTCCGCGATACGGTATCGAGCAAACGCTACCTGTTCGCGCCGTCGTTCACGTGGGACATCGGCGCGGACACGACGCTCCACTACGAGTTCGAAAGCGTGCGCCAGCGCGCGCCGCTCGATCGCGGCGTGGTCGCGGTCAACGGGCAGCTCGGCGCGATTCCGGCATCGCGCTTCCTCGGCGAGCCGCGCGACGGCGACTACGACGTGCGCAACACGGGCCACCAGTTCACGCTCGAGCACCGTGTCGATGCGAACTGGTCGATCAATGCCGGCTTCGCGCAGCGCGACACCGACCTGTCCGGACGATCTTCCGAAGCATTCGCGCTGCAGCCGGACGAGCGCACGCTGTGGCGCCGCTACCGGCAAGTCGCGTTTCACTCGAACGACCT
This sequence comes from Burkholderia sp. LFS061, assembly GCF_047978125.1. Taxonomy (NCBI): domain Bacteria; kingdom Pseudomonadati; phylum Pseudomonadota; class Betaproteobacteria; order Burkholderiales; family Burkholderiaceae; genus Burkholderia; species Burkholderia sp. LFS061. The sequence goes on from NZ_JBFPFS010000007.1 coordinate 56,927, forward strand.
GCAAGGCCGTATCGAAACGACCGGCAAGTTCCGCACCGGCGGCATCGGCCACACGCTCGTGATGGGCGTCGATGCGTATCGCTTCAACTACGACCAGTTCGTCGCGCGCTCGACGCCGAGCGCCGCCGCGCCGTATGCGATCGACATCTTCGATCCGGTCTACGGCCAGCCGGCACCCGCGCTGCGCACCGCGACCAACCTGCTCGAGCGCGACGACGGGCAAGGTGTCTACGCGCAGGACACGCTGGCGTTCGGGCCGCACTGGAAAATCCTCGCCGGGCTGCGCTGGGATCGCTTCCACCAGTCGGTCGAGAACCGCCTGAAGGGCGTGACGAGCAGCCAGCTGCAGACCGCGTTGAGTCCGCGCATCGGCGTCGTGTACGAAATGAGCCCCGCGCTGTCGCTGTATGCGAACACCGCGTATTCGTTCCGGCCGAACAACGGCGCCGACGCCAACGGCCGCGCGTTCGACCCGGAGAAGGGGCACGGCTACGAAGCCGGCGCGAAATGGGCCGGCACGCGCTGGCTCGCGACGGTCGCGGCGTTCTACGTCAACAAGCGCAACGTGCTGACCGCCGATCCGGCCAACGCCGGCTTCTCGCGCGCGGCCGGCGAGGTGCGCAGCCGCGGCGTCGAATTCGAATGGAACGGCGACCTGGGCCACGGCTTGCGCGGCATCGTCAACCTTGCGTACGTCGATGCCGAGGTCACGCGCGATGCCGTGCTGACGCCCGGTGCGCGCCTCGTCGACATTCCGAAGCTGAGCGGCAGCGCGCTGCTCATGTACGAAACCGCGCTGCCGTTCGCGGACAAGGCCGGCATCGGCACGGGCTTGATCTATGTCGGGCGCCGCGCCGGCAACACCGCGAACACGCAGGACGGCTTCGAGCTGCCGGCCTATGCGACCGTGCAGCTGAACGGCTATGTGCAGGTCGACAAGCACCTGCGCGCGTCGGTCGTGCTGAACAACCTGTTCAATCGCACGACCTACGTCAGCTCGTACAACAGCCTGTGGGTCACGCCGGGCGCGCCGCGCAGCCTGTTCGCGTCGCTCTCCTACTCGTTTTAGTCGAAGCGGTCGCCTGGCGTGCGTCGCGCGTCAGGCGCCGAGTGCAGGCATGCGCGAGCCGTGCAGCACGAGATTCGCCGGGTTCGAGATCGCCAGCACGAAGCGCGCCGTATTGGCCACGAACACGCAGATGTACAGCAGCGGCATCGGGTCGGCCTTCGCGCGGTGTGCACACGCGACGAAGGCCGGATAACCGAACTGCCGCTCGGGGACGCCGCCCAGCGCGGGACAGAGCACCACCCCGGCCCCTGCCCGTTACATTCGGGAAAGGCGGATGAAAGACCGAAACAATAGACTGCCATCGCATGCATTCGAACCGATCGCGTCAGGCCGCCGCCGCGCGTTCCGCTTACGCATCGCAAAACAATCATTACCACCGAGGGCCTCATGCGCCATCTGTCGATCCGACCGCTATTTGCAGCGTTGTTCGCCGTGGCCGCGCTTTTCGGCGCCACGCCACCTTCGCGCGCATGCGAGATACCTACCCCCGTGCGGACGATCGATCCACCCGGCTACTACGACGACGCCGCCGGCTATGCGCGCGCCGTGAAGCCGATGCGCGATTTCGTGTCGAAGCTCAACACGGCCGCGGACCACGGCGACTGGTCGTGCGCATTGACGCTTCTCGACAGCTGGGCGCGATCGGACGCGCTGATGGGCCATATCTCCGGTTATCAGGGCTATTACGAGCGCTCGTGGGCCGGCACGGATTTCGCAATGGTGATCCTGCGCGTGCCGCGCGGCTTGCGCGAAGCGAACCGCGCGCAATTCGACGCGATCGATCCGTGGCTCGAACGCATCGCGATCGCCACCCGCGATGCGGAAGCGATCAACCACCTGCACAACAATCTCGTGTACTGGGCGGGGCTCGACCTGATCGCGATCGGCACCGTCACCGGCAATGCGAGCCTGATCGATTCGGGCCTGCTGCGGGTCCGCGAAGGAATTCGCGACATCGGCCCGGACGGTTCGCTCGCGCGCGAAGTCAAGCGCGGCGACCGCGCGCTCCACTATCACACCTTTGCGCTGCTGCCGCTCGTGTTCGCGGCGGAACTCGTGCAACAGCGCAATATCGACCTCTACCGCGAAAACGACGGCGCGATCGGCCGCCTCGCAAATCTCGTGATCGACGCGGTGGACAATCCCGCGAGCTTCACGAAGATCACGCCGGTCAAGCAGGACCTGTTCCCGTGGACGTTCCGTGACGAACTGAGCTGGGTCGAGCCGTACTACGCGCGCTTCGGCGATCGCCGCCTGCCCGCAATCATCGCGCCGCGCCGCCCGTTCGACGAATGGCGGCTTGGCGGCGACGTGACAGCGGCGTGGGGCGTGCCGCTGCGGTAGGAAACGCCGCGCCGCGCCGACGCGCGCGGCGCGCGCTCAGAACCGGTGGCGGATGCCGACGATCGCGAGTTCCTGCGTCGACTTCCCGCCATCGACATAGGCGTCCGAAATCACCGCCTGCGCCGCCCCGGCGCCGTTGTTTCCGGATGCATGCCCATAGCTCGCCGTCGCATAGATATCCGTGCGCTTGCTGAGCGCGTAGTCGGCGGCAAGCGTGACCTGCTGATATGTGGCCGACGAATCGCCGTGCGATTTCAGGTAGTTGTAACCCGTCTGGAACAGCAGCGCCGGCGAAGCCTGCCAGGCCACGAACACCGAACCGTTGTTGTAGCGCTCGGCCGCGCCGAACGCCGAGCTTGCATCCGGCAAGTACTCGGCATAGCTGTAATACCCGCCCAACGTGAAGGCACCCAGTGCATAGGTCGCGCCCGCGCGAGCGATATTCACCGCACTCGCGGTCGCATACGCGTTGTTCACCGACGACAGGAAGATCGTGTCGGCGCTGCTCGCGCCGCGCGTCGACCGCACCGCGTTGCCGTTGTCCAGGTGCGCATAGCCGGCCGCGACGGTCAGTTGCCCGGCGGTATACGAAAGCGCAGCGTTGTAAGCCTGCCCGGACCCGACCGATCCCGCCACACCACCGAAGCCGTACATCGCGGCCACCTGCAACCCGCCCCAGGACGGACTCACCCATTTGACGGCATTGCTGTTGCGCACCGATCCGTCCGCGTTGTCGACGTCCCCGGGCGCGGTGAAATACTCGAGAAAATTGTCGCCCTGCACCGGCAACACGAGATCCTGCAACGTATCCTGCTGACGGCCGGCCGTCACCGTGCCGAATCCGCCCGTCAACCCGACATAGGCCTTGCGTCCGAACAGCAGCCCGGAACTCATCTTGCCGGTATTCACGTTGAACCCGTTCTGCAGGTTGAACAGCGCGCTCATGCCGCCGCCCAGATCTTCCTTGCCGCGCACCCCCCACTGGCTGACGGACATCTGCCCCGACTGCAGCTTGACCTGGTTGCTCGCGCCACCGGTGTTGTGCGTGTACTGAATCGATTCGTCGATGACGCCATAAAGCGTGACCGAGCTTTGCGCGAACGCGCTGCCGCACATGCCGGCCGCGCATGCCAGTGTGGTCGATGCGATCCATTTCATTTCCCTGCTCTCCCGTCGTTGCGTGGTTGATCAATCAGCGTTCAGCTATCGGACATCATTCTTCATTCAATTCGGATAACGAAATTACAGTGGCGATACGGATGCGTCGATCCACGGCTATCCGGCGACGAAACAGTCGCCGGAACTTCCCGCGCTTCTACCTCGATTCGTACGCGCGCTGCCTGAACAGACAGATCAGCTCGCTCGCCACATGCGCGGCCGCGAGCGCGGTAATGTCCGCATGGTCGTACGCGGGCGCCACCTCGACCACGTCCGCACCGACCATGTCGATCGACGTGAGCCCGCGGATGATCGACAGCGCCTGGGCGGTCGACAGGCCGCCCGGCACGGGCGTGCCGGTGCCCGGCGCGAACGCCGGGTCCAGCCCGTCGACGTCGAAAGTGAAATAGGCCGGCCGCGTGCCGACGATCTCGACGATCCTGCCGACCGTCGCGCGGATACCGTGCTCATGCACCCACGGCGCGTCGAGCACCTGAACGCCCATGAAATCGTCATTCCACGTCCGGATGCCGACCTGCACCGAATGCGCGGGATCGATCAGCCCTTCCCTGATGGCCTTGTAGAACATCGACCCGTGGTTGAGGCTGTCCGGCCGATCGTCCGGCCAGGTATCGCAGTGCGCGTCGAAATGAATCAGCGCAAGCGGCTTGCCGTACTTCTCCGCATGCGCGACGAGCAGCGGATAGCTGATGTAGTGATCTCCTCCGAGCGTCAGCATCTTCGCGCCGGCACCCAGTATCGTGCGCGCATGCGCGACGATCGTCTCCTTGACGGTCGAAGGATTGTGGACGTCGAGCCAGCAATCGCCGTAGTCGACCAACGCGTAGTCGTCGAACGGGTTGATCCCCCACGGGTACGGCAGCAGGACGCCGAGCTGGCTGCTCGCGGCGCGAATCGCGCGCGGGCCGAGCCGCGCGCCCGGCCGGTTGGTCGTCGCGATATCGAGCGGCACCCCGGTCACGGCGAGATCGACGCCGGACAGATCCTTCGTATACAGCCGCCGCATGAACGACACGACGCCCGCGTACGTGTTTTCCTTCGACGAGCCGTACGGCGATTCGCGACGGATCGCGCCGTCTCCGCGTATGGCTGGCTGCTTCTGCATGATGTGTGTCCCCTGTCCCGGTTGGACGTCGCGTGAACGCCCGTGTCAGATACCCAGTGCGCAACCGTCCTTGCGATGGTCGGACGCGCCGATCAGCGTGCCGGCCTCCCAGTCGATCCGGATCGCCTGCGCGCCGCCGATCGCCCAGTTCGGTGCAGCCAGGTTGAAGCCGCGTTGCGCGAGCGCGGCGCATACCGCCGCCGGCATCGTGCCTTCCACCTCCACCAGATCGGTGCCCGGCCGCGGAAACAGGCGCGGCAAGTCCATCGCCGCCTGCATGTCGAGACCGTAGTCGAGCACCTTCGACAGGAAATGAGCATGCCCCATCGCCTGATAATGGCCGCCCATCACGCCGAACGTGATCTGCACCTTGCCGTCGCGCGTCACCATGCCCGGAATGATCGTATGCATCGGTCTTGCGCGCGGCGCGATTGCATTCGGGTGCCCCGATTCGAGCGTGAAACTCTGGCCGCGGTTGTGAAGCATCACGCCCGTCCGCGCGGACATGATGCCGCTGCCGAACGGATGAAACAGCGAATTGATGAAGCTCGCGCAATTGCGATCCTTGTCGACCACGCAGATATAGACCGTATCCTTGTGCTCCACCGGTTGCGCGACCGGCACGCCGTCGGCGTGCAAGCCGGCCGCACGCGACCGCAACGCATCGATCGACGCGTCGGACAACAGTGCATCGACATCGAGCCGGTGCTGACGCGGATCGGCGAGCAGCGCGTCTCGAAGCGCGTATGCGATGCGCGCGGCGTCGATTTCCCGATGCAGGCGCTCGGCACCGAGCGGATCGTCGGACGCATCGAATGCCTCGAGCAATTTCAGCATCAGCAACGCAATGACGCCCTGCCCGTTCGGCGGGCATTCGTGCACGTCGTAACCGCGAAAACGCGCGGTGACCGGCGTCACGTACTCGCCATGGAACTCCGCGAAATCGGCCAGCGTATGCAGGCCGCCCATGCCGCGCAGGCGGGCGACGATATCTTCGGCGACGCCCCCTTCGTAGAAGACGCGCGGGCCCGATTGCGCGATCGCCTCGAGCGTGCGGGCGAGCGACGGCTGCCGATGCACGCTTCCCGCGCGCGGCGCGTTACCGTCCACCAGCATCTGCTCGCGGCTCGTATCGTCCAGCGACAGCAATTGCGCCTGATGCGCCCAGTCCGCGGCCGCGCGCGGCGCGACCGCATAGCCGTTGCGGGCCATCCTGATTGCAGGCGCGAGCAGCGTGGCGAGCGGCAGCGACCCATGATCGCGCGCCAGCGTCGCCCATGCGTCGACCGCGCCGGGCACCGTCACCGCATGGGGCGAATGCCGGTCGATCGACGTGACACCGAGCGCGCGAAGCCGCTCGGCGCTCGCGGCGGCCGGCGCCCAGCCCGAACCGTTGAAACCGACGATATCGTCGGCACCGCCGCGCGAATAGAGCGCGAAGCAGTCGCCGCCGATGCCGGTCGAACCGGGTTCGACCACGCATTGCACCGCGCAGGCGGCAATGGCGGCGTCCATCGCATTGCCGCCCGCTTCGAGGATCCGGACGGCAGCCAGCGTCGACGCGGGATGCGACGTCGCGGCCATCCCTTCGGTCGACATCACGAGCGAGCGGCCCGGTTGTTCGAAATTTCTCATCGTTTCCTCCCGGTTCAGCGCGTGGCCAGCGAACGGCGCCATTCGAGCGTATCGTCGAGCGCCTTTCTCGATGCATCGAACAACTGATCGATTTCGTCGTGCGTAATGATCAGCGGCGGGCAGAAATTGAACGCATCGCCGAGTGCGCGCGTGATCACACCATGCATCAACGCCCGCTCGCCGGCATGCGCGGCCACGCCGTCGGTCGGCGGGAACGGCGCCTTCGTCGCCTTGTCCGCGACCAGTTCGACCGCCGCGAGCAGCCCGGCACCGCGCGCTTCGCCCACGAGCGGATGCGTGCCGAGATCGTCCACGCGCTGCTGGAAGTGCGGTATCACGCCGCGTACGTGCTCGAGAATGCCGTCTTCCTCGTAGATGCGCAGCGTCTCGAGCGCGACGGCTGCACAGACCGGATGACCGCTGTACGTGAAGCCATGACCGAAGGTACCGATCTTCTCGCTCTCGGACACGAGCCCGCGGTAGATCGCGTCGTTGACCATCAGCGCGGAGATCGGCAGGTAGCCGGCCGACAGCTGCTTGGCCACGACGATCATGTCGGGTTGCATGCCGAATGTCTCGGAGCCGAACATGTTGCCGGTGCGGCCGAAACCGCAAATGACCTCATCGGCCACCAGCAGGATGTCGTATCGCTTCAGCACACGCTGGATCTTTTCCATGTAGGTCGCCGGCGGAACGATCACGCCGCCCGACGCCATGATCGGCTCCGCGAAAAGCGCTGCGATCGTGTCCGGCCCCTCCGAGAGGATCAGTTGCTCCAGCGACTCGGCGCAACGCGTTGCGAACTGCTCCTCCGATTCTCCGGGCCGCGCATGACGGTAGTAGTGCGGACAGTCCGTATGCAGGATGCGATCGATCGGCAGGTCGAAATCCCGGTGATTGTTCGGCAAGCCGGTCAGGCTCGCGGATGCGATCGTCACGCCGTGGTAGGCGCGGGTGCGCGCAATGATCTTTTTCTTGCGTGGCCGCCCGAGTGCGTTGTTGTAATACCAGATCAGCTTCATTGCCGTGTCGTTGGCTTCGGAACCCGAGTTCGCGAAGAACACCTTTGACATCGGCACCGGCGCCATCGAGATCAGTTTCTCGGCCAGCAGGATCGACGGCTCCGACGATTTGTGGCCGAACGCGTGATAAAACGGCAGTTTGCGCATCTGTCTGTCCGCCGCGTCGGCCAGCCGCTGCTCGCTGAAACCCAGCGACGCGCAGAACAATCCGCTCAGCGCCTCGATGTAGCGGTTCCCGTCCGTGTCGTACACGTAAACGCCTTCGCCGCGCTCGATCACCATCGGCCCGACATCGCGATGGCGGCTCAGGTTCGTGTACGGGTGAAGGACGTGGTCGATGTCGTTCTGCTTCAGATTTTGCATGAGAGCCTTCCTGGTTTCGTCTCTTCCATGGTTGTGTCGCCGTATGCCGGAACCGGCGCGAAACAGCCGCCGGGAAGCGTCATTTCAGCCCGCCGGACAGGAACTTCTGCAGCGGGCCGCTTCTCGGCGTCTTCAATATGTCGCGCGGGTGTCCTTCCTCTTCCACGACGCCCCGGTGCAGGAACATCACGTGGTTCGACACTTCACGCGCGAAGCCCATTTCATGCGTGACGACGATCATCGTGCGTCCTTCACGCGCGAGATCGCGCATCACCTTGAGCACGTCGCCGACCAGCTCCGGATCGAGCGCCGACGTCGGTTCGTCGAACAGCAACGCATCGGGCTCCATCGCGAGCGCACGCGCGATCGCGACACGCTGCTGCTGGCCGCCGGACAGGTGCGCCGGATATGCATCGGCAAAGCGCGTCATGCCGACCTGCTCGAGATAGCGTTCCGCCCGCTCGCGCGCCTCGGCCCGGCCGAGCTTCAGTACGTGCAGCGGCGCTTCGACGACGTTCTGCAACACCGTCATGTGCGCCCACAGGTTGAAGTGCTGGAACACCATCGCGAGCCGGGTCCGCATCCTGCGCAACTGCACGGGATCGGAAATCCGGATGCGGCCGCTCCGGTCGATCGACGTCCTCACCTCGCCGCCGCCGAGCGATACGCGCCCCGACGAAGGCGATTCGAGAAAATTGATGCAGCGAAGCAGCGTGCTCTTGCCCGATCCGGACGACCCGATCACGCTAATCACGTCGCCCTGCTTCGCGGCCAGCGACACGCCTTTCAACACTTCGTTGTCGCCGTAGTGTTTATGAAGATTCTCGACAGACAGTGCATTCATGTGACGTTGCTCTAGGATTTGGCAAGCGTGGAGAGCGGCAGCGGCCGCAGGTGAACGAGAAAGCGTCGTTCGGCTGCCCTGATCAGCAGCGTGACGATGCCGGTCAGCGCGAAATAGACGGTCCCGACGGAAACGAATGCTTCGAACGGTGCGTAGTAGTTCGCGTAGAAATCCCGCGCGGCGCCGGTCAGGTCGATCAGCGTGATCGCACTGACCAGCGACGTGCCGTGCAGCAGCAGGATGACTTCGTTGCTGTACGCGGGAAGGAAACGGCGCAGCGCCGACGGCAGCAGGATGCGGCGCCACGCGGTCGAGCGCGACATGCCGTAGGCCTGCGCGGCTTCGATCTCGCCGTACGCGGTCGCCCTGATCGCGCCGGCAAGGATCTCGACGGTGTACGCACAGGTGTTCGCCGTCAGCGCGATCATCGCGCAGCCGAACGGGTCGCGCAGCAGCGACAGCACCGGATTGCCGCGCTGCCACGCGTCCTGCACCCACTGGAACTGGCCGAATCCGTAATAGACGATCATCAGTTGCGCGAGCAACGGCGTGCCGCGCATGAACCAGGTGTATGCCGCCACCGGGCCGCTCGCGAACCGGTTCGGCGACACGCGCAGCACCGCCAGCGGAATCGCGAGCATCAAGCCGAGCGCCAGCGAACCGACCGTCAACTGGACCGTGACCCACAGGCCGCCGGCGTATGCGCCAAGCAGCGGGGCCAGTTGTTCGTAGCTCATCCGTGCAGCCTCCCCTCGCGCATGCCGCGGTTCAGGCGCACGCGCATCCGCGCGAGGCAGGCCGTCGATCCCGACGTCACCAGCAGATAGACCGCGCACGCCGCCAGGTAGAACGTCATCGGCGCCTGCGTCGTGCGGCCGGCCTGGTCCGAGATGAACATCACGTCGTGCAGGCCGATCAGCGACGCGATCGCCGTGGTCTTGAGCAGCACCAGCCAGTTGTTGACTGCCGCAGGCAGCGCAAGACGCACCATCTGCGGAAACAGGATGCGGCGAAATGCCAGCCAGCCGGAGAAGCCGTAAGCGCGCGCCGCCTCCATCTGACCGCGCGGCACGCCGAGAATCGCACCGCGGAACGTCTCCGTGTAGTACGCGCCGAAGATCAAGCCGATCGTCAGGACGGCGGTCGCGAATGCGTCGACGTCGGGCGCATGAAACCCGAATGCGGCCGACAGTAGATTCAGCATGATCTGGCCGCCATAGAACACCAGCAGCATCATCACGAACTCCGGTACGCCGCGAATCAGCGTGGTGTATGCCGTCGCGACCGACGCGAGCACGCGCGAACCCGACAGCTTGGCCATCGCACCCGCCATGCCGACGCAAACGGCCAGCATGACGGACAGCACGGCAAGCAGGATCGTCATCTCGGCACCGCGCAACAGCGCGGGCAGATATCGCTGCAAATCGGACATAACGTTCCTTCGTTCCGTATCAGGACTGCGCACATCGGCGCGGACCCGGTCAGTAAATGTCGAAATCGAAGTACTTCTTCTCGATGGCCTGATACACGCCATTGGCGCGAATGGCAGTAATCGCCTGGTTCAATTGCTGCCGGAGATCGTCGTCCGATTTGCGCACGGGAATGCCGTAACCTTCTCCGAGCAGCGTTTTCTGTTCGGGCGTCGCGCCGACGATGGGGGCGCCGACGAACTTGAAATTGGCGCCTTCCGGTTTCGTCAGGAACGCGGAATACGCGGCGGTCGCGTCCTGCAACGCGGCATCGATGCGCCCCGAACGCAGGTCGAGATACACCTCGTCCTGGGTCGGATAGCGAACCAGTTGCACGCCGTTTTGCACCCAGTACGCGCTCGCATACTTGTCCGCCAGCGTGCCTCGCTGAACGCCGAGCCGCTTGCCCTTGAGGTCCGCCGGCGTCGCATCCTTGATCGCGCTGTTCTTCGCGACGACCAGCCGGCGCGGCGTGTTGTAGTACTTGTCGGTGAACCCCACCTTCTGCTTGCGCTCGGCGGTGATCGCTACCGATGCGACGATCGCATCGACCTTGTCCGCCATCAGCGCGGGAAGCAGACCGTCCCAGCTGATCTGCACCAGCGTGCAGTTGGCGTGCATCTGCGCGCACAGCGCATGAATAATGTCGATGTCGAAACCCACCGGCGTGCCGTCCGGCTGCATCGACGAAAACGGAGGGTACGCGCCTTCATAGCCTATCCGGATGTCCTTCCACTCCCTCGCCTGGATCTGCGTCGCCGTCAGCATGACGGCGACGAGCAGCAGGAATCTCATCATGTGTCGTTTCATGTCGATACTCCGTAACGTGTTTCGTTGGAAATGACTGCCTGTTCGTGTTACGCGGCTTTGGTTTTAAAAATACTATGGATACCTTATTGATCTACCCGGAGCGGCATCCCCGCCCCGTCTTTTTTTGTCAGTTGCTTCCCGTCATCCAGTCACGCAACGCAGGCACGGTCGCTTCGATGTGCTCCCGCACTACTGCCTCGAGCGCGGACGGATCACCGCATCGGATCGCGTCGACCAGCGCCATGTGGTCGTCGCGCGATGTCTTCGGCTTGTACGCCAACTCGAGCCATAACCGCATGTGCGGTTCCACCATGGTGTGCAGCGCCGCAATCTGTGTAATCAGGCGCTGCTGACCGCATAACCGGCACAGATACTCGTGAAAGCTGCGATGCGCGGTCACCCACTGCTGGCCGTCCGGTTCGGCGCGCTCCATTGCGTCGATCAGCCGCGTCAGCTCGTCGATGTGTTCCGGCGCGATCTTCGGCAGCGCCATGCGTGCTGCAAGGCCTTCCAGCACGCCGCGCATGCCGAATACCACCTCCATCTCGTCGACGTCGAGCCCCCGCACCACTGCGCCGCGATTCGGCCGGATCACGACCAAGCCTTCGCTTGCGAGCCGACGGAACGCTTCCCTCACCGGCATGCGACTCGTATCGATCTCGGCGGCGATGTCCTCGGGAATCAGGCGATCACCCGCTTTGTACGTTCCCATTCGAATGCGGTAGAGCACATACGCGTAGGCTTCCTCCTCGGCCGTGGCCGGAAATTGCGGATGCAGCGGTGGCGTGCGTGTGTCCATGTTCAAAGAATGACCTCTTATCAGCCCTCGGGATCGGCGACGAAGCGCTCGCACGCCGGATTCGCATGCGAATGGCTCACGGCTCCTTGCTCGCCTACATTTGAAAGCAAAAAGTAATAGTGGATATTTGTATCTACGGATGCACTATACGTCGCCATAAATAATGTCGAATATGGGTTAACCCTCGTAGTCGAAACCGGTCGCCGCGCGCCCGAAAACAAAACGCCTGACGCCGGGAATCGGTCGTCAGGCGTGTCTGATCGCGGATGCGCTGCGGCTGATCGCGGTGGTTGACGAAGGCGGCAAGCCGTGGGGGCGACCGAACTGTCGCGCTACCCGGCGACCGCAATCGGACACCGTCCTCCCATCGGGAAAGCGGGGTCCGATGGACCGCGCAGAAGGCCCTTCAAAACCGGATGGCATCAATGTGCCAGAGCGGCGTTTCTGCATGCCCGCTCGACGAACGGCAGGCGCGAATGAACGATGTAACGGACGAATGCGCAAGATCGTCAAGACCCGCGACCAATTCCCGAACGACGAAGAACGCCGTCATAACCAGACGGTAAACCGCGTTCCCGTCGCGAGACTGCTCACCGTCAACCGCCAGTTGTGCGCCGACGCAATTTCCTTGCATATCGCCAACCCAAGGCCCGCGCCGTCGTGCCTGGTATCGGGCGCGCGCCAGAATCGCTTGAACAGAAACGGAAGATGATCCTTCGGGATGCCGCGGCCTTCGTCGCGAACCTCGATCGAGGCGTCGTCGATCGTCAACGACACGATGCTGTTGGCGGGCGACGCATGGATCGCGTTTTCGACGATATTCTTGAGCAGGATGAACAGTGCGCCCTTGTCCGCCCAGATCGGCGGCGATGCGCGACGCTCCTCGATCCGCAGCGTCACCTGCTTTCCATCTGCCTGACGGGCCAGATACTCGACGACATCCTGCATGACATCGATGGTGCGGACTTCGCCGAAATCGAAATTCTGCGCCTCGCTGACTTCGGCAAGATGCAGTAGCTGCCGAACCTGTCGCGACATCAGATCGATTTCGCGAAACAGCAGATCTTTTCCTGTGATCTCCGGCTGCAACTCGATCTGGCCGCGGATCAACGTCAGCGGCGTTCGAAGTTCATGCGCGGCAGCCGCAAGAAATTCCTGCTGGACCCTGAAACCGTTCTCCAGCCGTTCAAGCGCGTCGTTGAATGCGTCGATCAACGGCTTGATCTCGCTCGGAACGCCACTGGCCGAAAGGCGCGTCTTGAGCCGGTGCGGCGTTATCCGCGCGGCCGCCCCGGACGCATCTCGCAACGGCTTGAGCACCCGATAGATCGTAAGCGGCAGCACCAGGCCGGAAATAATGAATATAACGAAGAAAATGACCTTGACCGTGGCCGGAATCGACTTGACTTTCGAACCGACCAGCGCGTTCAGGAAACGTTCGCTGGTTGCGGTCTGCACATAGAGCACGGAGCGCCCCCGCAGAACCCGCCGCGTCGCGACGAAGAACAGCTTTCCGTCGATATTCAGGTAAGCTATCTTTCCGACGGCTGCAGCCGGATCGTCTATCGGCCATTGACCGGCTGTCTTTGCTCCGATCGACGCAAGCAGGACTCGACCTTGCCCATCCAGCACACGGTATTTGAGTTCCGCGGGCACGAGATCGAACCCGCCCCCTTCGTCACGATCGGGAAGATCGACGGAATAGGGGCGATCGACATCGTTGAACCTGAGTCCATTGATTACCCTGTCGACGTTCTCCGTCAGCTCGTGGTAACCCAGCGTCTGCTCCGGATAGCGGTCGAATACGTAGATAACCAGACCGGCAATCGCCGTCAGGCTGATTGCAAGGGCAACGACCGTCGTCGCCCACAGTCGCGCCGACAGACTTCGAATCCAGTGATTGAGCATGACGTCCCCATATTGGAACGGGTGTGAAATGCCGTAGCCGAGCGAAGCGTCGCTCACCGAGCATCTTTGTCGGATGCGCCGCCGGGCGAAGCGATCCGGCCAATCCTTCCGCTCACACGCACGAGCCTGCCACTCGCGTCCGGGCAGAACGCACCCTCGTGCACGTATCGTCGTCGCCACCTCTCACGCATCGCGTCTCGTCCCACCCCAAGACGCCTCCGGCGAGCGTGCTCGAGTGCGGAACGCTCCGCTACCGTTGCGGCGGCCCGGAGACTTCCTCGACGGCGAATCCCACGCCGCGAAGGTTCGTCAGGCGTGTCCTTGTGTCGATCGACGCCAGTTTTTTACGCAACCGGTGCACGGTCACTTCCAGTGCATTCGGTGTTACGGCTTCGGCAAGCCCCCAGGCGGCATGCTCGAGCGCCGCATGCCGCACCGTTCGGCCGGCCGCTTCGATCAGGCAAAGCATGATCTGCAGTTCAGCGGGCGCAAGCTGAACCGACCGCGCGCCGCAGCGCATCTCACGTTGCAGCGGATCCACTGCAATGTCCGCGAATGACGCGACAAGCGCGGTCAGCGCCGCTGGCCGACGCATCAGCGTGCGCACCCGCGCAACCAGCTCGCTCATTTCAAACGGCTTGGTCACGTAGTCGTCCGCGCCGCTTTCGAGCCCGTCGACACGATCGTGCAAAGCATCGCGCGCCGTCAGCATGAGGCATGGCGTCATCCGACCGGCCGCGCGCAACGCGCGCAGAAAGGACAGCCCGTCGCCGTCCGGAAGGCTACGATCGATGATCAACACCGCGTAGTCGAGCTGGCGCACGCCGTAGGTCGCTCCGGAGATGTTGCGAAACTGATCGGCTTCGATGCCCACTCGCATGAGGGCCTGGCTCACCATGTCGGCAAGGCGTGCATGGTCCTCGACAATCGCAACTCGCGACATGACGTTGCACTCACTTGAATTGGTACAGGTAGCCGACCCGGATCTCCGGGATGAACCGCTTGCCGACCAGAGGACTATCCGTGAGACCGCTGCCAAGATGCGACACGCCAACGTCCAACAGGAGGCGTTGATGCTTCGCGAAGTTGTAATCGACACGCGTTCCCAACGAAGTCTTCCAGGTTGCCGTGCCGGTGTACGCCGGACGTCCGGGGCGCACCTCGGCGGGGCGCACGCCGTAATAGTAATCGACGTATTTGCCGCTCAACCAGTCCACGCCCACATGCGGAGCGATCGAGAAATCTCCGACATCAAAAGACTTGCTGTAGTCCAGGCTCGCACGCTGCCCCTTGTTTCCGCCCGCCAGATAGTCTCCCGAAAGCGTGCCGAATGCGGTATGTAAAGCAAGCGCGGGACCGTACCAGAATGCACCATGTCGGTCTTCCATGCCATTCAGGATTGGTGCATCGGACTGCTTGTAACCATCGCCGAGCGAAAACTTTCCGCGCAGCGCAACGCTTATACCACTCCAGTTCCCGATCTTCACGTCGATCGCGGTACCGAAAACATGTACCCACTTATCGTCGAAGTAGACCAGCGGGAGCGGCTCGACTTTCGAGCCGTATCCCTTGTATGGCGATTCCCCGATGCCGACGCCCGCACCAAGACCCCAGTGGGTCACGTTCGCCGCATTGTTCAGGATCGCAAGACCGGAACGCTGCGCATCGATATGGTCGGCGTCGCCTTCTTCCGCCCACGCCGGCCCGGAAATGAGCGCGAACCATGCAGCAGTCAGCAATATACGGCGAACAGGCAACGGATTTTTTATCACGATCGATCCCAGGAAGTCGGTGGACAAAGCGGAACCGACTTTATGGGAACCCGACTTACCGGTTACTTACCGTTCAAGAGTTCACTGCGTTGCAGCGCGCGCAGCGTCGATGATGCGATGGCCGCCGAGGCCAGTCGGGCCTACGATTTGTCGCCCTCCGACATCGAGCCCGACGGCACGCACATTGCTAATCACGACGGCATCCACCGGCCCCCCGGACATCGACGTGACGAGCAAATCAGGTGAAATTCACATCGGCATTTCAGGCTGGCGCTACGGCGGCTGGCGCGGCACCTTCTATCCGAAAGGGCTGAAGCAGGCCGCCGAGCTGCAGTACGCATCGAACCGGATGCAGACCATCGAAATCAACGGTACGCACTACAGCCTGCAATCGCTCGACAACTGGCAGCACTGGTACGACGAAACGCCGCCGGATTTTACGTTCAGCGTGAAGGGTTCACGCTACCTGACCCACATGCTGCGCTTTCGCGGCGAAACGGCGACGGTTGCATGCGCGAACTTTTTCGCGCAGGGGCTCCTCGCGCTGAGGGACAAGCTCGGGCCGATCCTCTGGCAGTTTCCGCCGTCGCTGCGGTTCGACCCCGAGCACATGGAGCACTTCCTGGGCCTGCTGCCGACCGACACGGCAGCCGCGCTCGCTCTCGCGCAACAGCACGATCGCAAGGTCAGGACGCCGTATCTGCGGATCGACCGCAAGCGCAAGCTGCGTCACGCAGTCGAAGTGCGTCACGCGAGCTTCGTGGATCCGGCGTTCGTAAAGCTGCTGCGCCGCCACCGCGTGGCGCTCGTCGTGTCGGATTCGACCGAGCCATGGCCGCGGTTCGAAGACCTGAGCGCGGGCTTCGTCTACATGCGGCTGCACGGTACCGAAACGAAGTATTCCGGCGAATACTCCGATGCGGCACTCGAACACTGGGCGCGCAGAATCGAGTCGTGGAGCCGCGGCGAACAGCCCGCCGATGCCCGTCTCGCCGCACCGGAGCTGCCTGCGCCGCGCGCGCGAACACGCGACGTGTATTGCTACTTCGACAACGACGCAAAAACGAACGCACCGTTCGACGCCCGGCGTTTGATGGAGCGCCTCGGTCTGCGTGCGCACGAAGCGGCGGCCGGATAAAACGGCATGCCGCGCGGCAGCAGTCTGCACGATGTAACCGAACCGCAAGGAGAGGAACGATGACCCTGCTTATCTACCTGGTCGGATGGATCATTTTCATCGGCGGCGTGGCATGGGGACTGGTGACGCTGCACGTGTCCCAGCACATCGTCGAGATCGTCGCCGTCATTCTGTTCGGCATCGCGGTGATCACGGGCGCGACGCGCGCCCGCAACCGCGACCGGACGTAGCGCGCCCCGCGTCACCGCCGGTTCGACCGCGACACCACGTCGATCCACACCGCCAGCACCAGCACCGCGCCCTTGACGATCATCTGCCAGTACGCGTCGACGTCCAGCATCGACATGCCGTTGTCGAGGCTCGCCATCACGAGCGCGCCGATCAGCGCGCCGTAGACGGTGCCCGACCCGCCGCGCATCGACGTGCCGCCGATGAAGCATGCGGCGATCGCGTCGAGTTCGCCCATCGAGCCCGCGGACGGCGAGCCGGCCGCGAGCCGCGCGGTGTTGACGATGCCCGCGAACGCGCACATCAGCCCCATCAGCGCGAAGATCGCGAGCTTCACGCGATCGGTATCGACGCCCGACAGCCGCGTCGCCTCGAGATTCGAGCCGACCGCGTAGATGCGCCGGCCGAACACGGTCTGCGTCACGATCCACGAGAAGATGCCGAGCAGCGCGAGCAGCAGCAGCACCGGCACCGGAATGCCGCCGTAGCGGTCGAGCGTCGCGACGAACGCGAGCAGCACCGCGCCCGCGCCCGCGATCTTCACGACGTCCTGCCACAGCGGCGCGACCGCGAGCCGGTAGCGGCGCCGCGTGCCGCGCTGCCGCACGACCAGCAGCACGACGAGCGCGAACAGCAGCAGCGCGAGGCCGTCCCCCGCCACGCGCGGCAGGTAGCCCTGCCCGAGGAACACGAAGCCGTCCGACACGGGCGCGATCGTCGAGCCGCCCGTCACGCCGAGCAGGATCCCGCGAAACGCGAGCATCCCGCCCAGCCCGACGATGAACGACGGCACGCGCCGGTAGGTCGACCACCAGCCGTTGAAGAGCCCGATCAGCACGCCGAGCGCGAGCACGGCCGGCACCGTCGCGGCGACCGGCCAGTGGCGGTTCACGTCGAGGATCGCCGCGACGCCGCCGAGCAGCCCGAGCAGCGAACCGACCGACAGGTCGATCTCGCCCGCGATGATCACGAACACCATCCCGCACGCGAGCATGCCGGTGATCGACATCTGCCGCAGCAGGTTCGACACGTTGCGCGGCGTGACGAACGCGCCGTCGGTCAGCACCGAGAAGAACGCCCAGATCGCGACGACCGCGAACAGCAGCGCGAGGATCTTGTAGCGCACGAAGACCTGGCGAAGCGGACGGCCAGTTGAACGGCCGCGCGCGTCGGCGTCCGGCGCCGCCGGAGGAGAGGAGGAAAGTTCGGAATTCATGTCGCACTCGCTGCAATGGGTTCGGTCGGACGCCGCGCGGGCTTCAGCGCGGCGCCGAGGATCTGTTCCTGCGTGAGGCCGTCGTTGACGAAATCGCCGCGCAGCTCGCCTTCGCCGATCACCAGCACGCGGTCGGCAAGCCCGAGCACCTCAGGCATTTCCGACGACACGACGATCAGCGCGACGCCGCGCTTCGCCAGCGCAAAAATCAGCCGGTAGATCTCGGCCTTCGCGCCCACGTCGACGCCGCGCGTCGGCTCGTCGAGGATCAGCACCTGCGGCTCGGCCAGCAGCATCTTGGCGAGCACGGCCTTCTGCTGGTTGCCGCCGGACAGGCTCGAGATCGGCAGGAACGGATGCGCGGCGCGCACCGACAGCCGCTGCATCTCGGTGCGGATCGCGTCCAGCTCCGCGGCCGCGTCGATCCGCCCGCGCGCCGCGAAGCGTCGCAGCACCGTCAGCGTGATGTTGTGGCCGACGCCGAGCTGCGGCACGATGCCGTGGCGCTTGCGATCCTCGGGCACCATCGCGATGCCGGCGCGGATCGCGTCAGCGGGCGAGCGGATCGCGAGCGGCCGGCCGTTCATCAGCACGGTCGCCGTGCACGCGCCCGGATACGCGCCGAAGATCGCCTGCATCAACTCGGTGCGGCCCGCGCCGACGAGCCCGGCGACGCCGAGAATCTCGCCGCGCCGCACGCTGAACGACACGTCGTCGACCCGCTTGCGGCGCGTGTTCGTCACGTCGCGACAGGTCACGTGGCGCGCTTCCAGCACGACGTCGCCGATTTCGTGCGGCTCGCGCGGATACAGGTCGCGGATCTCGCGGCCGACCATCATCGAAATGATCCGGTCGGTCGTCAGCGTACGCATCGGCTCGGTCGCGACATGGCGGCCGTCGCGGATCACGGACACCGTGTCGCACACGGCCTCGACCTCGTCGAGCTTGTGCGAGATATACACGCACGCGACGCCGCGGCGCTTCAGGTCGCGCACGATGTCGAGCAGGATGCGCGTTTCGGAAGCGCTCAGCGACGACGAAGGCTCGTCTAGGATCAGCAGCTTTGCGCGCTTGTTCAGCGCCTTCGCGATCTCGATCAGCTGCTGGTGTCCGCCGCCGTAGTTCATCACCGGCTGCGCGACGTTGATCGAATCGATCCGCAGCTCGTGCAGCAGCGCCTCGGCACGCTGGACCATCGCCGCGTAGTGCATGCGGCCGCCCGGCAGCGTGATCTCGTTGCCGAGGAAGATGTTCTCGGCCACCGACAGTTCGGGCACGAGCATCAGCTCCTGGTGGATGATCACGATGCCCGCGCGCTCGGTGTCGCGCACGCCGGACGCGATTAGCGGCGCGCCTTCCCAGCGGATCTCGCCGTCCCACGTGCCGTGCGGATAAACACCCGACAGCACCTTCATCAGTGTCGATTTGCCCGCGCCGTTCTCGCCGCACAGCCCCACGCACTCGCCCGGCCGCACCGTCAGGTCGATGCCGTCGAGCGCCTTCACGCCGTCGAAATCCTTGACGATGCCGCGCATCGTCAGCAAGGGTTCGGTCATTCGCTCATGCCTCGCAGTATGCGCGCGGACGCACCGGTGGGCCGTCCGCGCGCCGCGCCGTTACTGGCTCGCCAGCTGCGCCTGGGTATAGAAGCCGTCCTTCACGACGATGTCGACGTTGCGCTTGGTCAGCAGCGTCGGCTGCAGCAGCACCGTGTCGACCTTCTTCTTGCCGTTGTCGTATTGCGCGTTGAAGGCAGGCTTCGCGCCCTTCGCGAGATCCACCGCGAGCTTCGCCGCTTCGCTCGCGATCAGCTTGAGCGGCTTGTAGACGGTCATCGTCTGCGTGCCGGCGATCACCCGCTTGACCGCGGCGAGGTCCGCATCCTGCCCGGACACCGGCACCTTGCCGGCCAGATGCTGCGCGGCGAGTGCCTGGATCGCGCCGCCCGCGGTGCCGTCGTTCGACGCGACGATCGCGTCGATCTTGTTGTTGTTCGCGGTCAGCGCATCCTCGACGATCCGCAGCGCGGTCGACGCGCTCCACTCGGGCACCCATTGCTGGCCGACGATCTTGATGTCGCCGCGATCGATCGCCGGCTTCAGCACCTTCAGTTGTCCTTCGCGCAGCATCTTCGCGTTGTTGTCGGTCGGCGCGCCGCCGAGCAGGAAATAGTTGCCCTTCGGCTTCGCATCGTAGACGCCCTGCGCCTGCAGCTCGCCGACCTTCTGGTTGTCGAACGAGATATACGCATCGACGTCGGCGTCGAGAATCAGCCGGTCGTACGACACCACCTTGATGCCCGCCTTGCGCGCTTCGGCGACGACGTTGCCGAGCGTCTTCGAATTGAACGGCACGATCACGATCACATCCACACCGCGCGAGATCAGGTTCTCGATCTGCGAGATCTGCCGCGCCTCGCTCGCGTCCGCGGACTGCACGGACACCTTCGCGCCGAGCTGCGTGGCGGCGGCCACGAAATAGTCGCGGTCGCGCGACCAGCGCTCGACGCGCAGGTCGTCGATGCAGAAGCCGATTTCCGGCTT
The DNA here is from genome assembly GCF_047978125.1 of Burkholderia sp. LFS061. Taxonomy (NCBI): domain Bacteria; kingdom Pseudomonadati; phylum Pseudomonadota; class Betaproteobacteria; order Burkholderiales; family Burkholderiaceae; genus Burkholderia; species Burkholderia sp. LFS061. The sequence continues at coordinate 77,371 of NZ_JBFPFS010000007.1, forward strand.
GTCCTTGCTCGCATGCGCGAGCGGTGCGCCAAGCGTGAGAACCGCCAACGTGGCGGCGCCTGCCAGCGCACTCAATACGGTACGACGCGTTACGGATTTCATGTCTCCAACTCCTCTCTTTATTGGACAACCCCACGAACGCCGGGCGGCCGCCGAAGCGCGCTGCCCTTTGTCTGGCCACTACACGGCGCGGCGTTATGCGGTATGACCCGCGCCTGCCGAAAACACCGGTTCGAGCGCGCGATACAGCGCGCGAAACGTCGGCCGCCGCGCGTCGCGATACCACGCGTGGCGCGCCATGTCGGGCTCGCGCACGGCCACCACCGGCGGCTGCGGGCACACCGCGTCGAGCGGCGCATCCGGTTCGAGCGCGAGATGCGCGAGCCGCGCGGCGCCGAGCGCCGGGCCGACTTCGCCGCCCGCGCGCAACGTCAACGCGCGGCCGCTCAGGTCGGCGAGCATCTGCGTCCAGTACGCGCTTCGCGAGCCGCCGCCGATCACCGTGATGCCGTCGGGCGCGAGCCCGGCCGCATGCAGCGCGTCGATCCCGTCGAGCAGCGCGAAGCCGACGCCCTCGAGTGTCGCGTTCGCGAGATCCGCGCGCTGCGTGTCGGGCGTCAGCCCGTAGAACACGCCCTTCGCATTCACGTCGTTGTGCGGCGTGCGCTCGCCGCTCAGATAAGGCAGGAACCACGGGCGGTCCGCGCGCGCGTTCGTCTCGGCGTCGGCGAGCAGCGCGGCAACGCCGTCGTAGCCGGCCAGCTGCGCGGTGAAATCGATGCAGCCGGCCGCATTCAGCATCACCGACATCAGGTGCCAGGTATGCGGCAATGCATGACAGAAGCTGTGGACCGCCGATTCGGGATTCGCGCGGAACCCATCCGACACCGCGAAATAAACGCCCGACGTGCCGAGCGACAGCAGCGCATCGCCGGGCTGCACGATGCCGACGCCCACCGCGCCGGCCGCGTTGTCGCCGCCGCCCGCGACGACCGGGATCTCGCGCAGCCCCAGCGTGCGCGCGACGGCCGGCAGCAGCGTGCCGGTGATGCGGTTGCCCTCGAACACGGCGGGCATCTGCTCGCGCGACAGCCCGCACGCGGCGAGCAGCGTGTCGTCGTAATCGCGCTTGGCGACATCGAGCCACAGCGTGCCGGCGGCATCCGACGGATCGGTCGCGAACACGCCGGTCAGCCGGTAGCGCAGATAATCCTTCGGCAGCAGAACGTGCGCGATCCGCGCGAACACGTCCGGCTCGTGCCGGCGCACCCACAGCAGCTTCGGCGCGGTGAAGCCCGGCATCGCGAGGTTGCCGGCGACGGCGCGCAGCGCGGGCGCGAGCCGCTCGAGCTCCGCGCATTCGGCATCGGCGCGGCCGTCGTTCCACAGGATCGCGGGGCGCAGCACGTCGCCGTGCGCATCGAGCAGCGTCGCGCCATGCATCTGCCCGGTCAGGCCAAGCGCGCCGATGTCGTGCGGATCGATGCCGGCCGCACGCGCGTCGGCGACGAGCGCCGCCAGCGCGCCGCATGCCCCATCCCACCAGTCGAGCGGCGCCTGTTCGGACCAGCGCGGCCGCGGCCGGCTCACCGACAGCGGCCGGCTCGCGCTGGCCCGCACCGCACCGTCGCGGTCGAGCAGCACGGCCTTCACGCCCGACGTGCCAAGATCGAGTCCGATGTACATGACGTCAGCGCAGCCCGTAGATCGCCTGGTTCACGATGTTCTCGAGCCGTTCCTGCGCGCCGCTCGCATGCCGCGGGTTCACGCCGCGCGCGAGCGCGTCGGCGGCGAGCGACTCCAGCGTGTAGCCGCCCGACAGGATCTCGCGGCCGAACGCGCTGTCCCACTGCGCGTAGCGCTGCCGGCGGAGTGAGTCGAGCCGGTCGTTGCCGACCAGCACGGCCGCGCGCTCGAGCGCAAGCGCGAGCACGTCGATCGCACCGACATGGCCGTAGAACAGGTCTTCCGGATCGACGCTCTGGCGCCGCACCTTCGCGTCGAAGTTCATGCCGCCGGTGGTAAAGCCGCCGTGGCGCAGGATCTCGTAGAACGCGAGCGTCAGCTCCTCGACGCTGTTCGGGAACTGGTCGGTGTCCCAGCCGTTCTGCGGATCGCCGCGATTCGCGTCGACGCTGCCGAACACGCCGAGCGCAAATGCGTTCGCGATCTCGTGATGGAACGAATGGCCGGCGAGCGTCGCATGGTTTGCCTCGATATTCACGCGGATTTCGTTCTGCAATCCGTATTGCGTGAGGAAACCGTGCACCGTCGCGACGTCGTAGTCGTACTGGTGCTTCGTCGGCTCCTGCGGCTTGGGCTCGATCAGCAGCGCCCCGTTGAAGCCGATCCGGTGCTTGTGTTCGACGACCATTGACAGGAAGCGGGCGAACTGCTCGCGCTCGCGCACGAGATCGGTATTGAGCAGCGTCTCGTACCCTTCACGGCCGCCCCACAGCACGTAGTTCTCGCCGCCGAGCCGATGCGTCGCGTCGAGCGCATGGCGCACCTGGGTGGCCGCCCACGCGAACACGTCGGGGTTCGGGTTGGTCGCCGCGCCCGCCGCGAAGCGCGGATGCGAAAACAGGTTCGCGGTGCCCCACAGCAGCCGGACGCCCGTCGCCTGCTGACGCTCGCCCAGGTAGTCGGTCATCCGCGCGAAGTTCTCGACGTACTCGTGCAGGCTGTCGCCCTCCGGCGACACGTCGGTGTCGTGGAACGTATAGAACGGCGTTCCGAGCTTCGTGAAGAACTCGAACGCCGCATCCGCCTTCTGGCGCGCGCGCTCGAGCGGGTCGCCCGGCTGCTGCCATGGCCGCCGGAACGCGCCCTGGCCGAAGATGTCGTGGCCCGTCCACACGAACGTGTGCCAGTAGCACACCGCGATCCGCAGGTGCTCCTCGAGCGTCTTGCCGAGCACCCGCTTCGTGCGGTCGTAATAGCGGTATGCAAGCGGGTTGTCCGACTGCGGACCTTCGTAGCGAATCGCGGGAATATGTTCGAAATACGACATGGCGTCTCCGTCCGGTTTCTTGTTGCAGTGCGGCGTGCATCGCGTTGGCGTGCGGGCCGAATTCGATCTGGCTGGATCGTGCCCGCGCGCCCCCTCGCCCGCAATTGCGAAATTGCGCAGCACGCTTAACGTTTCTTGCCAGCGCGCTGCGCACGGCACGCGTTCCGTCCTACAATCGCCGGACACCAGACAGATCAGACAGCCGCGCGGCGTTGCCCGCGCGCCCGGAGACAACGGCGCGACGCCCCGGACGGCGCGCGCTTCGAGACCGAGATGAACCGCGCCCCTTCCACCCAGACGCCGCACCGCATCGCGCTGCTGTTCAACGCCAACAAGGTCTACGACCGCGAGATCATCAGCGGCATCGGCCAGTACCTGCGCTCGACGCGCGTGGTATGGGACCTGTTCCTCGAAGACGATTTCCGCTGCCGGCTCGCCGGCATCGAGCGCTTCGACGGCGACGGCATCATCGCGGATTTCGACGATCCGGCCGTCGCCGACGCGCTCGCCGGCTCGCCGCTGCCGATCGTCGCGCTCGGTTCGTCGTACGAGGATCCGGCGCAGTATCCGGACGGCGTGCCGTATATCGCGACCGACAACGCGAAGCTCGTGTCGCTCGCATACACGCACCTGATCGGCGCCGGGCTGCCGCACTTCGCGATGTACAGCCTGCCCGTCGCGCAGCAAAACCGCTGGGCGCAGCAGCGCGAACTCGCGTTCGACGGCCTCGCGCGCGCGGACGGCGTCGACGCGCCGATCTACCGCGGACTGTCGACCAGCGCATCGGGCTGGAACCACGCGATCGAGCAGCTGATCGGCTGGCTGCACGCACTGCCGAAACCCGTCGGCGTGATCGCGGTGACCGACGCGCGCGCGCGGCACCTGCTGCAGGCGTGCCTGCTCGCCGGCCTCGCGGTGCCGGAACAGGTCGCGATCATCGGCATCGACAACGATCCGCTCACGCGCACGCTCACGCGGATTCCGCTGTCGTCGGTCATCCAGGGCACCGAGGAAATGGGCCGTACGGCCGCGCACCTGCTGCACCAGATGCTGGGCGGCGCGCGTTTTCCCGACCGGCGGATTCTCGTGCCGCCCGTCGGGATCAACGTGCTCGATTCGACGCGCCACGAGCCGCTCGCGAGCCCGCACGTGATGCGCGCCCGCCACTTCATTCGCCAGTACGCGTGCCAGGGCATCAAGACCGAGCAGGTCGCCGACTACGTCGGTGTGTCGCGCTCGCTGCTCGAAGAGCACTTCCGGCGCGAACTGCAGCGCACCGTGCACCAGGAAATCCTGCGCCACAAGCTCGAAGCGGCGCAGGCGCTGCTCGCCGGCAGGCAGGCGTCGAGCGCCGAGGTCGCGATCCGCTGCGGGTTCACGTCGCTCCAGTACATGTACGCGGTGTTCCGGCGCGAGCTGGGCTGCACGCCGCGCGAATACCAGGAACGCGTGATCGCCGCGCACTGAAGCCCGCCGTTCACATCGAATCATCCTATGCACATCGATACCGAATCCCCCCGCCCGACGCCCGGCGTCGCACGCGTACACTCCGAGCCGTGGGGCACGCTGCCCGACGGCGACACGGTGCGACGCTATACGCTGCGCAACACGCACGGCATGCGCGTCGTCGTCAGCGACCTCGGCGCGACCGTCGTGTCGTGGCTCGCGCCCGATCGCACCGGACGCTTCGCCGATATCGTGCTCGCGCACGACACGCCCGCGGAATATGTCGAATCGGGCGCCTACCTCGGCGCGACGGTCGGCCGCTGGGCGAACCGGATCGCCGGCGCGCGCTTCACGCTCGACGGCGTCGACTACCTGCTCGATCGCAACGAGAACGGCAATCTGCTGCACGGCGGCGCGAGCGGCTTTCACCGCCAGCGCTGGGAAGTCGTCGACGACTGCGGCGGGCTGACGCTGCGACTCGATTCGCCGGAAGGCGACGCGGGTTTTCCGGGCAACGTGAGCGTGCAGGTTCGCTACGCGCTCGACGACGACGGCACGCTGACGATCGACTACACCGGCGTCACCGACGCGCCCACGCCGCTCAACCTCACGAATCACAGCTATTTCAACCTCAGCGGCCGCGCGGGCAGCGACGTGCGCGGCCACGTGCTGAGCATCGACGCCGACGCGTTCCTCGAGGTCGACGACGCGCTGATCCCCACCGGCACCGCCGACGTGACCGGCACGGCTTTCGATTTCCGGCACAGCGCGCCGCTCGGCGCGCGCCTCGACTGGCCGCATGCGCAGCTTGCAAGGGCGCGCGGCTTCGATCACTGCTTCGTGCTGCGCGACGGCGCGCGCGCGGTCAGGCCCGTCGCCGGCATCTACGATCCCGAAAGCGGCCGCGAACTGGTCGTGTCGACCGATCAGCGCGGCCTCCAGCTTTATACCGGCAACTATCTGGACGGCGTGCGCGTGAGGGGCGGCACGCGGTGCGCGCAACACGCCGCGCTGTGCGTCGAAGCCGGCGGTTTTCCGGACCAGGTCAACATGGCCGACCTGCGCGACGACGTCATCCTTCATCCGGGCGCCGTCTATCGTCAGACCACTCTGTACCGGGTAGCCGTTCGCGCGTAACGCGCGCGCCGGCCGCCTTCGACAACAAGCACCGGCGGCCAGGCATCAAACACGTCGCGCGTGCCGCCACCCCGTTGCCCGTCACCGCGCGGCGCGCGCCGTGCGCTCCACTACACGCACTACACGCGCCGCATCGTCGACACCAGCGCCGCGTCCTCTCCGGGCTCGGCCGGCCGCGCGTGCGCGGAGTCGCGCTTCGGCTGCTGCGCGCCGAGTCCCGTGCCGCCCGTGCGCCGCCGCGTTGCGTGCCGCTCGATAACCCTCTGCAGCACGCAGAACACGCACAGCAGCGCGCCGATCACGATCCGCGTCCACCACGAACTCAACGTGCCGTCGAACGTGATCAGCACCTGGATCGTGCCGAGGATGCCGACGCCGAACACCGAGCCGATCACGTAACCCACGCCGCCCGTGAGCAGCGTGCCGCCGATCACCGTCGCGGCGATCGCGTCAAGCTCCATCCCCTGCGCCTGCAGCCCGTAGCCCGACAGCACGTAGAGCGTGAACACCACGCCGCCGAATGACGAACACAGCCCGCTCAACGCATAGACGCCGATCTTCGTGCGCGCGACCGGCAGCCCCATCAGCAGCGCCGAACGCTCGTTGCCGCCGATCGCATAGACGTTGCGGCCGAAACGCGTGAAATGCGCGACGTAGATCGCGACGGCCAGCGTCGCGAGCGCGATCAGCGCGCCCGCGCTCAGCGTGCCGCCGCCGACCGGCACGCTGACGCCCGCGATCGCATGAAACGTCGGCTCGTTGATCGTGATCGACTGCGTCGTGATCAGGAAGCACGCGCCGCGCGCGAGAAACATCCCGGCCAGCGTGACGATGAACGGCTGCAGCCGGAAATAGTGGATCAGCGCACCCATTGCCGCGCCGTACAGCGCGCCGAACGCGAGCACCAGCGGCACGATCACCCATACGGGCCAGTGCAGCCGCTCAGCGCCGACCGCGCAGAAGATCGTTGTCAGCGCAACGACCGAGCCGACCGACAGGTCGATGCCGCCCGACACGATCACGAACGTCATGCCGATCGCGACGATCAGCAGGAACGCGTTGTCGACGAGCAGGCCGGTCAGCACCTGCATCGAGAAGAATCCCGTGTACATCACGGATCCGAAGCCGAACAGCGCGGCGAACAGCACGATCGTCACGACGATCGGCAGCGTGCGCGGGTCGGCGAGCCGGCCAAGGAATCGGGTCATCGGGGCGTGGCTCCAGAGGTGGCGCGCGAACGCGCGGAAGGCAGCAGCCGCGACGCATGCCGGACCACGAGCGCGCGCGCCGCGTCCGACTGGATCAGCGTCACGACGATCACGACGACCGCCTTGACGACCAGCGTCGCCTCCGGCGGCACGCCGATCGAATAGGTCGTGTAGGTCAGCGTCTGGATGATCAGCGCGCCGAGCACCGAGCCGGCGAGGCTGAAGCGGCCGCCGAGCAGCGACGTGCCGCCGAGCGTCACCGCGAGGATCGCGTCGAGTTCGAGCAGCAGCCCCGCGTTGTTGCCGTCGGCGCTGCGCACGTTGGAACTCGCGAGGATGCCCGCGACCGCCGACATCACGCCGGAGCACAGGTACACGCCGAACACGACCGCGCCCGAGCGCAGCCCGACGAGCCGCGTCGCAACCGGGTTCACGCCGATCGCGCGGATGAACAGCCCGAGCGCCGTGCGGTTCACCAGCAGCGCGGTCGCGGCGATCGTCGCGAGCGCGATCCACACCGAGCACGGCACGGTCGCCAGATAACCGCCGCCGAGCGCCAGATAGCCGGGCGCGCCGATCGGAATGATCTGGCCGCCCGTCAGCAGTTGCGCGATGCCGCGGCCGGCCACCATCAGGATCAGCGTCGCGATGATCGGCTGCATCCCGACGAACGCGACGAGCAGGCCGTTCCACGCGCCCGCGAGCAGCCCGACGCCGAGCGCGGCGGCCAGCGCCGTGCCGACCCGCGACGGATCGCCTTCGAGCACGATCGCCGCGGCCGCGCCGGCAATCGCGACGATCGCGCCGACGGAGATGTCGATCCCGCGCGTCGCGATCACGAGCGTCATGCCGAGCGACACGATCACGAGCGGCGCCGCCCGGTTCAGGATGTCGATCGGCGCGCCGAACAGGTGGCCGTCGAGCAGCGCGATCGACAGGAAGCCCGGACGATGCGCGACGTCGAGCGCGAACAGCAGCGCAAGCGTCAGCAACGGCCACGCGAGCGGATGACGAAACAGCGTGCGTACACGCATCATGACTGGCCTCCCGCGATCAGCCGGTAAACCTGCTCCTCCGACGCGTCGGCGCCGGTCAGTTCGGCGACCTTGCGCCGGTCGCGCAGCACCGCGATCCGGTGGCTCACGCGCACGACCTCGCCGATCTCCGACGAGATGAACAGGATCGCGAGCCCGGTCGCGCACAGCGCGAGCACGCGCTCCATGATGTCGAACTTCGCGGCGACGTCGATGCCGCGTGTCGGCTCGTCGAGAATCAGCAGCTTCGGGTCCGTCGCGAGCCAGCGCGCGAGCAGCACCTTCTGCTGGTTGCCGCCCGACAGCAGCCCGATCGGCTGCTCCGCGTCGCGCGCCTTGATGCCGAGCCGCGCGATGTACGACTCGGCGATCTCGCGCTGGCGCGCGCGCCCGATCAGCCGCCACCAGCCGCGCCGCGCCTGCAGCGCGAGGACGATGTTCTCGCGGATCGACAGCGCGGCGACGATGCCCTCCTTCTTGCGGTCTTCCGGGCAATACGCGATCCCGTGCCGGACCGCATCGTGCGGCGACGCAAGCCGCTTGCGCGCGCCGTCGATCTCGATCGCGCCGGTGTCGGTGCGCTCCGCGGCGAACGCGAGCTGCGCGGTTTCGGTGCGCCCCGAGCCGAGCAGCCCGGCCAGCCCGACGATTTCGCCGGGCCGCACGTCGAGATCGAGCGGGCTCATCATCCCGCGCCGGCCGACCTGCCGCATCGACAGGAACGGCGCGGCAGTGCCGGCGGCGCGCTCGACCGCGGCGGCGCCCGCCTGCAGCGTGTCGGACATTCGTTCGCGGCCGGTCATCTTCGCGACCAGCACGTCGACCGGCAGGTCGCGCGCCAGGTACTCGCCTTCGCGCTCGCCGTTGCGCATCACGGTGATCCGGTCGGACACCGCATAGGTCTGCTCGAGGAAATGCGTGACGAACAGGATCGCGATGCCCGATGCCTTCAGCCGGCGCAGCACGTCGAACAGCCGCGCGACCTCACCGTCGTCGAGGCTCGACGTCGGCTCGTCGAGTATCAGCACGCGCGCATCGACCGACACGGCACGCGCGATCGCGACCATCTGCTGCACCGCGATCGGATACGCGTCGAGCGAGCGCGTGACGTCGAGCGACAGGTCGAGTTCGGCCAGCGCGGCGCGCGCCCGTGCATGGATCGCGTTCCAGTCGATCGCGCCGCGCCGCGTCGGCTGCCGGCCCGCGAAGATGTTCTCGGCGACCGACAGGTTCGCGCACAGGTTCACTTCCTGATACAGCGTCTGGATTCCGGCCGCCTCGGCCTCGCGCGGCGCGGCGAAGCGCACCGGCTCGCCGCCGACGCGAATCTCGCCCGCGTCGTGCGCATGCACGCCGGTGAGCACGTTGATCAGCGTCGACTTGCCCGCGCCGTTCTGGCCCATCAGTGCGTGGATCTCGCCCGGAAACAGCCGGAAACTCACGCGCTGCAGCGCGCTGACGCCCGGAAACGCCTTGTCGATGCCGGTCATCTCGACCACCGGCGGATGCGTCATGAACCCTCCCTCGGAGCGGTTGCCGGACGACGGCGTGCCACGCCGCCGCCCGCACGGACATCAATATTTGCGGGTCGGCAGCACCTGCGCCGCGACGCTCATCGGGAACACCGTCTCGTTCGTCACGATGCGCTTGGGCAGCGGCTTGCCGGCGACGACGTCCTTCACCGCGCTCATCAGCTGCGGGCCGAGCAGCGGGCTGCATTCGACGTCGACGTTGATCTTGCCGGCGATCATCGCCTGGAAGCCGCCCTTCGTCGCATCGAACGACACGACGCTCACGTCCTTGCCGGGCTTGATCCCGGCCTCTTCCATCGCCTGGATCGCGCCGAGCGCCATGTCGTCGTTGTGCGCGTAGACGACGTTGATCTGCTTGCCGTAGGTCTTCGCGAACGCTTCCATCACCTGCTTGCCGCCGGCGAGCGTGAAGTCGCCGCTCTGCGACGCGATCACCTTGAACTTCGGATTGCTTTTGATCACTTCGAGCAGCCCGGCGCGGCGATCGTTGGCCGGTGCCGAGCCGACCGTGCCCTGCAGCTCGACGATGTTGATCGGGCCCGCGTCGTTCTTGTAACGCTCTTCCATCCAGTGGCCGGCGCGCCGCCCTTCCTCGAGGAAGTCCGAGCCGATCATCGTCACGTACAGCGACGGATCCTTCACGTCGACCGCGCGGTCGGTCAGGATCACCGGGATGTGCGCGGCCTTCGCTTCGGTCAGCACCGGCTCCCAGCCCGATTCGACGACCGGCGAGAACGCGATCACGTCGACCTTCTGCGCGATGAACGAGCGGATCGCGCGGATCTGGTTTTCCTGCTTCTGCTGCGCGTCCGAGAATTTCAGGTTGATGCCGGCGTCCTTCGCCGCACCCTTCACCGACACGGTGTTCGCGGTGCGCCACGCGCTTTCCGCGCCGACCTGCGAGAACCCGAGCGTGATCGGCTTTTGCTGCGCGAATGCGCCGGGCGCGAGTACCGTCGCCGCGGCGACGATCGCACCGGCCGCCAGCTTCCTGATGAATGTCATGGTCCGTCTCCAATGATGTCGTTGTATGCCGCGGCGCTGTTCTGTTTCTGCGTGGCGCGCGCGGTTCAGGGCTGTGCCGGGCAGCGTGTCCGGCCGGCCCGGCCCGGTATGCATGCCCCGGATCAGTCTAGGAACAAGTCCGATAACCTTCCAATGAAATCTTGGATTGAAGCGATATCGGAATCGGCATACGTATAAACACCTAAGCGCGCGGGGGCGCCTGGAGCGGTGGCGGACGACGCGCCGCCCCCGAAACCGGGAACCAGGACGGCCATCGCCGCGGCGCTCGACGAGACTCAGTTCCGGCGGGCCACCGCCGTCCTGTCGGTCTCGCCGCTCGAATTCGACGCGACGCCGGCGGCATGCGCCCGCGTCGGATTCAACTCGCGCAGCACGCTGGCGCGCCCGCCGTCGTCATCGGACAATTGCGGCTGCCCGCGCGCAAACGCCGGCGCGATCGCCGCCGCGAGCAGCGCGGCGATCGCCAGTCGGGAAAGGAACTTCATCGCCCGACTCCCGGCTTACTGCGCGCTGACGGTCGGCACGGACGCCGACGCGGTCGCGACGCCCGGCTCGCCGTGCGCGATTGCGTAAAGCTCGCGATTGCGCGCGATCGTCCGCGTGCTCGGCGGATAGTCCCAGTTCGACGTGGGCACGGTGCCGTCGCGCTGCGCCTGGACCAGATCGGCGATCACGTCGGCGCGCGTCAGGCCCGACGACGACGTCTGTGCGAAAGCGGCGACCGGCGTGCCGATTGCGAGTGCGAGCAGCGCGGCGGCTGCGATCAGTCTGCGATTCATGATGAAACTCCCGAGAACGGTTCGATGAGGACGCATCGTCGATGCGCCGCCGGCGGGACCGCGGATGCGTTTTCGCCGCCTGACACGTTCATTCTGGTGATCGCGGCCGGCGCGACGCTGACCGCCGGATGACAATTTCGAAATCTGCGGCGCGGCACGCAGATAACAGCTTCGTAATCTTCGAGTCAGGGTCGGGTCAATGCGGCATCGTCAGACTGCATGCTCGTCGCATCGAATGCGGCACCCCTGCCCTGCTTCGAGGAAAACATCATGTGGATCGTCCGGCTGGCGTTACGCAGGCCCTATACGTTCGTCGTGCTCGCGCTGCTGATCTTCATCGCGGGACCGCTCGCGCTCCTGCGCACGCCGACCGACATCTTTCCGAACATCGACATCCCGGTCGTCAGCATCGTCTGGTCGTACAACGGCTTCTCCGCCGAGGACATGGCCAAGCGCATCACGTCGAACTACGAGCGCGCGCTCACGTCCGACGTCGACGACATCGAGCACATCGAGTCGCAGTCGCTGAACGGCGTGTCGGTCGTGAAGATCTTCTTCCACCCCGGCGCGGACATCAATCGCGCGATCGCGGAAGCCGCGAGCAATTCAGCGTCGATCCTGCGGATCCTGCCGCCCGGCACACTGCCGCCGAACATCATCACGTACAACGCGTCGACGGTGCCGATCCTGCAGCTCGGGCTGTCGAGCGACACGCTCGCCGAGCAGCAGCTCTACGACCTCGGCAACAGCTTCATCCGCACGCAGCTCGCGACCGTGCAGGGCGCGGCCGTGCCGCTGCCGTTCGGCGGCAAGATCCGCCAGATCGTCGTCGATCTCGATACGCGCGCGCTGCAGGCGAAGGGGCTCGCGCCGATCGACGTCGTGAACGCGATCAACGCGCAGAACCTGATCCTGCCCGGCGGCACCGCGAAAATCGGCACGCGCGAATACAACGTGCAGATGAACGGCAGCACGCAGACGGTCGCCGCGCTGAACAACCTGCCGGTGAAGACGATCGGCGGCAGCGTCGTGTATGTGCGCGACGTCGCGCACGTTCGCGACGGCTACGCACCTCAGACCAACATCGTGCGCGCCGACGGCAAGCGCGCGGCGCTGCTGACCGTCGAGAAAACCGGCAGCGCGTCGACGCTGACGATCATCGACCAGGTCAAGACGATGCTGCCGAAGATCGCGGCCGGCCTGCCGAAGGCGCTGCACATTTCGGCGCTCGGCGATCAGTCGGTGTTCGTGAAAGCGGCGATCCAGGGCGTCGTGCGCGAGGCGCTGATCGCCGCGTGCCTCACCGCGCTGATGATCCTGCTGTTCCTCGGCAGCTGGCGCGCGACGCTGATCATCGCGGTATCGATTCCGCTCGCGGTGCTCACGTCGCTGCTTGCGCTGGCCGCGCTCGGCCAGACGATCAACATCATGACGCTCGGCGGGCTCGCGCTCGCGGTCGGGATTCTCGTCGACGATGCCACCGTCGCGATCGAGAACATCACGCATCACCTCGAACGCGGCGCGCCGCTCGAAGACGCGATCCTGACCGGCGCGGGCGAGATCGCAGTGCCGACCTTCGTGTCGACGCTGTCGATCTGCATCGTGTTCGTGCCGATGTTCCTGCTCACGGGCGTCGCGCGCTACCTGTTCGTGCCGATGGCCGAGGCGGTGATCTTCGCGATGGTCGCGTCGTATTTCTTCTCGCGCACGCTGGTGCCGACGCTCGCGATGGCGCTGATGCGCGCGAAGGGGCACGGCCAGCCGCCGCGCGGCGTGTTCGCCCCCCTCGTGCATTTGGCGCGTTTCCAGGCCGCGTTCGAGCATCGCTTCGAGGCGGTGCGGCTGCGCTATCGCGCATTGCTGTCGGCGGCGATCGCGCGCCGCCGCCGTTTCGCGGCGGCCTTCCTGCTCGCATGCGTCGCATCGACCGCGCTGTTCGCGTTCGCCGGGCAGGATTTCTTCCCGTCGGTCGACACCGGCGAGATCCGCCTGCACCTGCGCGCGCCGACCGGCACGCGGATCGAGGAAACCGCGCGCCTGACCGACGAAGTGGAAGCGCGCATCCACGACGTGATTCCCGCGAACGACATCGCGAGCGTGCTCGACAACATCGGCGTGCCGGTCAGCGGGATCAACCTCACGTACGACTCGTCCGACCCGATCGGCACCGAGGATGCCGACGTGATGATCACGCTGAAACCGAACCACGCGCCGACCGCCGCCTATGTCGCGAAGCTGCGCAACCTGCTCGCGCAGTCGTTCCCCGGCGTGACGTTCGCGTTCCTGCCGGCCGACATCGTCAGCCAGATCCTCAACTTCGGGCTGCCCGCGCCGATCGACATCCAGATCGTCGGCAACAAGCTCGACCAGAACCGCGCGGTCGCGAACGCGCTGCTCGCGAAGCTGCGCGGCGTGCGCGGCCTCGTCGACGCGCGCATCCAGCAGCCCGGCGACGAGCCGGCCATCAACGTGAACGTGGATCGCACGAAGGCGATCCAGGCCGGCCTCGAACAGCGCGACGTCGCGCAGAACCTGCTGATCGCGCTGTCCGGCAGCTCGCAGACGACGCCGAACTTCTGGCTCGACCCGCGCAACGGCGTCAGCTATCCGCTGCTGGTGCAGTCGCCGCAGTATTCGGTCGATTCGCTGCAGGCACTCGCGAACGTGCCGCTGCCGGCGGGCACCGCGCGTTCGCCGCAGACGCCGGCCGGCGGCCCGGCGGCCGGCGCGCCCGCGCAGAACCTGCTCGGCTCGCTCGGCAGCTTCTCGCGCGCGACGCAGCAGGCGGTCGTATCGCACTACAACGTGCAGCCGGTGCTCGACATCTTCGCGTCGGTGCAGGGACGCGATCTCGGCGGCGTCACGGCCGACGTGACCAAGCTCGTCGACGATGCGCGCGCGCAGTTGCCGCCCGGTTCGTCGATCGTGCTGCGCGGCCAGGTGCAGGCGATGCACGAGTCGTTTGCCGGGCTGCTCGGCGGCCTCGCGCTCGCGATCTCGCTCGTCTACCTGCTGATGGTCGTCAACTTCCAGTCGTGGCTCGACCCGCTCGCGATCGTCGGCGGCCTGCCCGCGTCGCTCGCCGGCATCGCATGGATGCTGTTCGTCACGCGCACGACGCTGTCGGTGCCCGCGCTGACCGGCACGATCCTGTGCATCGGCATCGCGACCGCGAACAGCATCCTCGTCGTCAACGCGGCGCGCGAGCTGATGGCGGGCGGCGCGCCGCCGTGGCAGGCCGCGCTCGACGCAGGCTTCAGCCGCTTCCGCCCGGTCGTGATGACCGCGCTCGCAATGCTGATCGGCATGCTGCCGATGGCGCTCGGCCTCGGCGACGGCGGCGAACAGAACGCGCCGCTCGGCCGCGCGGTGATCGGCGGGCTGGCGTTCGGCACGCTGTCGACGCTGCTGTTCGTGCCCGTCGTGTTCGGCTTCATCCATGCATGGCTCGAACGGCGCCGCGATGCGGCCGCCGCGCGCCGCGCGCAGGACACGCCGGCATTGCGCTGATCGCGACTTCACCTCGACTCCCTTCGACTCGCCCGACCCAGAACCCATCATGAACGACTCGACCGAACCTCTCGCCCCGCCGCCGGCCGCCAAAGCGGACACGGCACCGTCAACCGCGCGCGACACGGCGCCCGACACCACGCCGCCACGCCGCGGCCGCAAGCTGGCCGTTCCGCTCGTCGCGATCGCGGCGGCCGCCGCGCTGCTGGCCGCCGGCATCGTGCCGCGCATCGACGCGCGCGCCGCGCAGCGCGTGCAGGTCGCCGCGCAGCAGGCGCTGCCGGTGTCGGTGATCCTGCCGGGCGCGGCGCCCACCGACCAGACGCTGACGCTGCCGGGCTCGGTGATGCCGTACGCGGAAGCATCGATCTATGCGCGCACGAGCGGCTATATCGCGCACTGGAGCACCGACATCGGCGCACACGTGAAAGCCGGGCAGACGCTCGCGCAGATCACGGCACCCGACCTCGACGCGCAGTTGCGGCAGGCGCGCGCCGACGCGGCGACCGCGCAGGCGAACTACGACTACGCGAAATCGACCGCGCAGCGCTGGCAGGACATGCTGAAGACGCAATCGGTGTCACAGCAGGACACCGACACGAAGGTCGCCGACATGAACGCGAAGCGCGCGATGCTGGCCTCCGCGCAGGCGAACGTCGCGCACCTGACCGAGCTGGTGTCGTACGAATCGGTCGCGGCGCCGTTCGACGGCGTGATCACCGCGCGCAACGTCGACGTCGGCACGCTCGTCACCGCGGGCGGCACGCCGGGCAGCCCCGGCCTGTCCGGCGAACTGTTCCATCTCGAACAGACCGGCACGCTGCGCGTGTTCGTCGACGTGCCGCAGGACAGCGCGGCAGGCGTGACGACCGGGACCGCCGTCTACCTGACCACGCAGCAGTATCCGGGGCGGCGCTTCGCCGCGCGCGTCGCGCGCAGCGCGGGCGCGATCGATCCGGTCACGCGCACGCTGCGCGTCGAGATCGACGTCGACAACGGCGACGGCGCGCTGATGCCCGGCGCGTATGCGCAGGCGCACCTGCTCGTGCCGAGCGCGGCCCCGGCGTTCGAGCTGCCCGTCGGCGCGCTGCTGTTCCGGCCGAACGGCGTGACGGTCGCGACCGTTGCCGCGAACGGCACCACCGCGCTGAAGACCGTGCAGATCGGGCGCGATTTCGGCACGCGCGTCGAGATCGTGTCGGGGCTCGCCGCGAGCGATCGCGTGATCGACAACCCGGGCGATTCGATTGCCGCCGGCGAGGCCGTGAAGATCGTGTCGGCCGCGCCGGCGGTGCAAACGGGCCCGGCAACCGGCGCAGCGGCAGCGTCTGGCGCGGCTGCGTCGACGCCTGCCGCCGTCGCGGTGCCGGCTTCGATGCCGGCAGCAGCTTCAACGCCCGTTCGCGGCTGATCCGTTCACGAACACTCACGAGATACCCATCATGCGCTTCCTCCGTCCGCTTCCGTTCACCCGCCGCGTCGTCGCGCTCGGCGTCGCCGCCGCGTTGTCCGCGTGCTCGACATTGCCGCCCTATTCGCCGCCCGCCGTCGCCGTGCCCGCGCACTATGCGGGCATACCGGCTTCGGGCATACCGGCTTCGGGCATACCGGCTTCGGGCGTACCGGCTGCGGGCATACCGGCATCGGGCATACCGGCTGCGAACGCCCCCGCCGCCCAGCCGGGCTGGAACGTCGCGGCGCCGGCCGATGCCGCATCGCGCGGCGCATGGTGGACCGTCTTCGACGATGCCGACCTGAACGCGCTCGAAGCGCGTGTCGACGTGTCGAACCAGACCGTGAAGAAAGCCGTCGCCGATCTCCAGCAGGCGCGCGCGATGGTCGACTACCAGCATGCGGGGTTCCTGCCGACCGTCACGGCCGGCGTTGCGCAGAGCCGCGCGCGCCTGTCGCAGAACAAGCTCGGCTCGTCGCTCGCCGGCAAGACGACGCCCGACTATCAGGCCGGTGTGGCCGCGAGCTGGGAACCCGACTTGTTCGGCCGCGTGCGCGACGCGGTGACGGGCGCGCAGGCGAACGCCGACGCGAGCGCGGCCGACCTGCAGGCCGTGAAGCTGTCGGTCACGGCCACGCTCGCGACCGACTATTTCGCGCTGCGCTCGCTCGATACGCAGAAGCAGCTGCTCGACGATACGGTGCGTGCGTATGCGGACGCGCTGAAGCTGCTGAAACAGCAGCTCGCGGCCGGCGCGATCGACGCGTCGGCCGTCGCGCAGGCCGCGACGCAACTCGAATCGACCCGCACGCAGGATACCGACATCGATGCGTCGCGGGCGCAGCTCCAGCACGCGATCGCGACGCTCGTCGGCGAAAGCGCGTCGACGTTCGCGCTGCCGCCGCGCGTGCAATCGTTCGACGTGCCGGCGATCCCGGCCGGCGTGCCGTCGCAACTGCTCGAACGGCGGCCCGACATCGCGGCGGCCGAGCGCCGCGTCGCGGCCGCGAACGCGCAGATCGGCGAGGCCCGCGCCGCGTTCTTTCCCGATCTCGTGCTGTCGGCGAGCGCCGGGCTTGAAAGCTCGTTCTTCGCGCCGTGGCTCACCGCACCGAGCCTGTTCTGGTCGCTCGGCTCGCAGCTCGCCGGCACGCTGTTCGACGGCGGCCGCCGCAGCGCGTCGCTGCGCGGCGCGCATGCGCAATACGACAGTACGGTCGCCGATTACCGGCAAACCGTGCTGGTTGCGTTCCAGCAGGTCGAGGATCAGTTGTCCACGCTCGATGCGCTCGCGTCGGAAGCCGGCAGCCAGCAGCGCGCGACCGATGCGGCCGACCTGTCGCTGCGGCTGACGACCAACCGCTTCAACGCGGGTGCCGTCAGCTACCTCGATGTCGTGACCGCACAGACGATTGCGCTGACGAACCGGCGTCTGTCGGACCAGATCGCTGCGCGCCGGATGGAGGCGGCGGTCGGGTTGCTGACCGCGCTGGGCGGCGGCTGGCATACCGGTGCAGATGCGGGTGCGGACGCAACCGCCGCCGCGCACACGGCCGCTACGCCGTCGGCGTCTTGATGAACGTCAGGATGAACCGCGTGCCGGCCGCATCGCTCTCGACACGTGCGGTGCCGCCGTGCAGTTCCATCACCGACCGCACGATCGCGAGGCCGAGCCCGGCCGTGCCGCCCGGCACGCCGCCGCTGCGCGCGGGGTCGCCCCGCACGAAGCGGTCGAAAATGCGCGGCAGCAGCGCGGGATCGATCGGTTCGCCCGGGTTCGAGACGACCACGTACACCGCGTCCGCCGTTTCGTCGACGCGCAGCACGATCACGCCGCCCGCCGGCGTATAGCGCAGCGCATTCGCGAGCAGGTTGCTGACCGCGCGGCGGAACAGTTCGAGATCGGCGGTCAGCCGGCCGTGCCCGTCGACGCGCAGCATCGAACCGGCTTCGTCCGCAAGCCCTTCGAAATAACCGGCGATGCGCTCCAGTTCGTCGTGCACGTCGAAGGCGCGCTGCCGCGTGACGAAGCCGGGATGCTCGGCGCGCGCGAGAAACAGCACGTTCTCGATCATCCGCGCGAGACGGTCGTATTCCTCGAGATTCGATTCGAGCAGCGCCTGGTATTCGCCGGCGGAACGCGGCCGCGCCAATGCCACCTCGGTCGCGCCGCGCATGTTGTTCAGCGGCGTGCGCAGGTCGTGCGCGAGATCCGCGCTGAATTGCGACAGGTGCCCGAACGCCTGCTGCAGACGGCCGAGCATCGCATTCTGCGCGTCGACCAGCGCCGTCAGCTCGCGCGGCGCGCGCGATGCATCGAGCCGCGTATCGAGCTTGTCGACGGTGATCCGGCCCGTGTTCGCGACGATCTCGCGCAGCGGCGCGAGCGCCTTGCGGATCAGCCAGTAGCTGAGCAGCATCGCGAACAGCGCGCCCAGGCCGCCGGCGATCTTCAGCTTGTCGCGGTAGCCGTCGAGCAGTTCGACGCGATCGCTCATGTTGCGCGCGATCGCGATCCGGATCTTCGTGCGGTCGCGCAACGCGGCCTCGGCGACGACGCCGCGCACGGGCGTGCCGCCGTCGGCGGTCCACGTCGCGATCCGGTCGGCGGTAATCCGTTCGTTCGCGGGCACCGGCGTCGCGTGCGGCGGAAACAGTTCGGCATCGGGCAGCACCGGCAGCGCGGGCGACGATGCGCCGGCTGCCGTCCCGGGCAGATCCCCGAGCGCGGTCCGCTCGACGTTGTGGCGCGCGAGTATGCTGCCCTGCCCGTCGACGACGGCCAGCGACAGCGCCTCGTTGCCGAGCACCTGGCTCGTCAGCCGGTCCGCATGCGCGCGCACCGCGTCGAGCGAATCGAGTTCGGCCGCCAGCCGGCGCGTATGCCGCGCGGCGAGCACGATGTCGAAGTCGTCCTGCGTGCTCACCTGCCGCTCGAGGCCGGTGTACACGTATGTGCCGACAAGCGCGAATACGGCAAGCAGGGTCGCGCCGAACCCGAGCGCGAGCGTCGCGCCAAGCGAGCGGCCGAGCGTCATGCGGCTTCCTTCGGTTCGAGCACGTAACCGACGCCGCGCACCGTATGAATCAGCTTGACCGCGAACTCGTCGTCGATCTTCGCGCGCAGCCGGCGAATCGCGACCTCGACGACGTTGGTATCGCTGTCGAAATTCATGTCCCACACGTACGACGCGATCTGCGTGCGGCTCAGCACTTCGCCCTGCCTGCGCGCGAGCAACTGCAGCAGCGAGAATTCGCGCGGCGTCAGGTCGATTCGCACCGTGCCGCGCTTCACGCGGCGGCGCACGACGTCGATATCCAGGTCGCCCACCGAAATGCGCTCCGTCTCGCGCGGCGGCCCGCGGCGCGCGAGCGTGCGGATCCGCGCGAGCAGCTCGACGAACGCGAACGGCTTCACGAGGTAGTCGTCCGCGCCGAGTTCGAGGCCGTGCACGCGGTCCTGCACGTCGTCGCGCGCGGTCAGGAACAGCACGGGCGTCGCGTGCGTGTCGCGCAGCCGCTTGAGCACGCTCCAGCCGTCGAGCACGGGCAACATCACGTCGAGCACGATCACGTCGTAGCTCTCTTCCTGCGCGAGTGTCAGGCCCTCGCCGCCGTCCTTCGCGAGATCGACGCTGAAGCCCGATTCCTCGAGCCCTTTCTTCAAGTACGCGCCGGTCTTCGGTTCGTCTTCGACTATCAGGATGCGCATGATCGACTCCGTCGCATTCGGTGGTGACATGCGCCGATGTTACCGGGAAACGGCGCGGGCGAACGGCAGCGCGCAAGCGCGCCACGCCCGGATGACGAAACCGTAATCGGCGGGTCAGGGTGGTGACGGCCGCGGCGGCCAGAATTCGAAGCGTGGGCCTATCCCCACTCGCCCGTTCACTCATCCATCCAGGAGCCGTCATGAAACTCGTCGCCGCTTTCGTCGTTGCCACGCTGAGCCTGCCGTTCGGCACGCAGGCCTTCGCCCAGTCCACGCAGGCGCCGCTCACGCGCGCCGAGGTGCGCCATCAACTGATCGATGCCGAAGCCGACGGCCTGCTGCCGTCGAACCGGAACGACTATCCGCCGTCGCACGCGGAGATCGCGCGAAATCGCCAGATTTTCGCGATCCAGCATCACGACGCGACGCCGATCGCGACGGCTTCGGCCGGAAATTGATCGCGGCACGTCATCGGCATCCGGCCGACAGCCGGATGCCGGGCCGGCCCACGATGCACTTGCACCCGACGCCAAGGCCCGCGCACTGGCCCGTTTCTTCATCGCCAGGCCATCCGAAGACCAACTGGCGCGCGCCGGTCGAACGATCGCGCCAGGCACGCTGCGGGTTCGTGCACGGCCCGCTCGCCCCTTCGATATCGATGCGCCAACCGCTGCCACGGCGCGTTTCGCTGCGCCATGTCGTACGCGGCCGAGTAGCGACGCCCGCTCGCAAACGCCCGATTCGGCACCACACGCAGCGCTCGAACCCGTGTCGTTTATGACCGAATTGCGGGCGCATGACCGATAGCCGGTTGCGCCCGATTCTCTAAACTGGTTCGCACAACACGCCTGCCCGGTGTCGCCCGCTGCGCGCGTCATCCCACCGACATCGAGGCCCCCCTAGACATCCGCCTTCGCTGTCTATCGGGCCCGCACTACTTCGTCGCGGGTCTGCCCGGCCGGCCGCCAAGGCAATTCCAGGAGAGTTCATTGAGCCAGTCGCAAGCGCACCCCGCGAAAGCCCGGTCTTCGCGCAAGTCCGTCAAGCTGGACGACATCACGATCGTCGACCCTGCCGTCCTCAAGCGCGCGGTGGGCGCAATGGCGTTCGGCAATGCGATGGAATGGTTCGACTTCGGCGTGTACAGCTATATCGCCGTCACGCTCGGCAAGGTGTTCTTCCCGTCCAGCAGCCCGTCCGCGCAACTGCTCGCGACCTTCGGCACGTTCGCGGCCGCGTTCCTCGTGCGCCCGCTCGGCGGCATGGTGTTCGGCCCGCTCGGTGATCGTATCGGCCGCCAGCGCGTGCTTGCCGCGACGATGATCATGATGGCCGTCGGTACCTTCGCGATCGGCCTGATCCCCAGCTATGCATCGATCGGCATCATGGCGCCCGTGCTGCTGCTCGTCGCACGTCTCGTGCAGGGCTTCTCGACCGGCGGCGAATACGGCGGCGCGGCCACCTTCATCGCCGAATTCTCGACCGACAAGCGCCGCGGCTTCATGGGCAGCTTCCTCGAATTCGGCACGCTGATCGGCTATACGCTCGGCGCGGCGACGGTCGCGCTGCTGACCGCGACGCTATCGCAGGACGCGCTGTTGTCGTGGGGCTGGCGCGTGCCGTTCTTCATCGCCGGGCCGCTCGGCCTCGTGGGCCTCTACGTCCGGCTGAAGCTCGAGGAAACGCCCGCATTCAAGAAGGAAGCCGAAGCACGCGAGGCGGACGAACGCGCGCGGCCGAAGCAAGGCTTCGCGACGCTGCTCGCCGAACAATGGAAGCCGCTGCTGCAATGCGTCGGCCTCGTGCTGATCTTCAACGTGACCGACTACATGGCGCTGTCGTATCTGCCGAGCTACCTGTCGGCGACGCTGCACTTGCGCGAATCGCACAGCCTGTTCATGGTGCTGTTGGTGATGGTGCTGATGATGCCGATGACGCTGTATGCGGGGCATCTGTCGGACAAGGTCGGCCGCAAGCCGGTGATGATGGCCGGCTGCGTGGGCCTGCTCGTGCTGTCGGTGCCGGCGCTGATGCTGATCCGCACCGGCGGCATGCTGCCCGTGTTCGGCGGGATGCTGATCTACGGCACGTTGCTGTCGACGTTCACGGGCGTGATGCCGTCGGCGCTGCCGGCGCTGTTCCCGACGCGGATCCGCTACGGCGCGCTCGCGATCGGCTTCAACGTGTCGGTATCGCTGTTCGGCGGCACGACGCCGCTCGTCACCGCGTGGCTGGTCGATCGCACCGGCGACCTGATGATGCCCGCGTACTACCTGATGGGCGCGTCGTTCATCGGCATCGTGTCGGTGCTCGCGCTGCGCGAGACTGCGCGCCAGCCGCTGCCCGGTTCCGGGCCGTGCGTGTCGAGCCGTGCGGAAGCGCTGAGCCTCGTTCGCGGCGGTGCCGAACAAGCCCGCGTGCCAGGCAGGAAATTCACGCCGGTCAGCGAGCGAGCGTGACGCGGTTCGGCGTGATGCGGCGCCGCGCGCCAGGCTCGGGCTGAAGACCGCCACGACACGCTCGCGAAACAGAACCACCGCATCGTCCGTCGTCGAACGTGCCCGGATCGCGCCTGCCTGTTTCAGCCGGCGTGCGCGATACGAAAGACCGACATCGCGGCCTGCATCGCGCCGGCCTGATGCTCGAGCGCAGTCGCGGCGGCACTGGCCTGTTCGACCAGCGCCGCGTTCTGCTGCGTCATCTGATCCATCTGGGTGACTGCCTGGCCGACCTGGTCGATGCCGGCGCTTTGCTCAACCGTCGCCGTCGTGATTTCGGTCATGATCGTCGCGACGCGTCGCACCGACGACACGATCTCGCCCATCGCATGCCCCGCCTGCGCGACGAGCGCGTTGCCGTCACGCACATCGTCGATCGACGCGCCGATCAGTTCGCGGATCTCGCGCGCGGCGGTCGCGCTGCGCTGCGCGAGCGTCCGCACCTCGCCCGCGACCACCGCGAAACCTCGACCGTGCTCGCCCGCGCGCGCCGATTCGACCGCCGCATTGAGCGCGAGGATATTGGTCTGGAATGCGATCCCGTCGATCATCCCGGTGATCTCCGCGATCTTCTGCGAGCTTGCATTGATCACGCCCATCATGTCGACCGCGCGGCCGACCAGTTCGCCGCCGTGCTGCGCGAGGTCCGCCGCGCCCGCGGCGAGCGTGCTCGCCTGCTGCGCATTGTCCGCGTTCTGGCGAACCGTCGACGTCAGCTGCTCCATGCTCGCGGCCGTTTCTTCGAGCGACGCGGATTGCTGCTCGGTGCGGCTCGACAGATCGAGGTTGCCCGCGGCTATCTCGCGCGCGGCCGTGTGGATCGCATCGCTGCTGTCGCGCACGCCGGCGACGGTCGCCGCGAGACCGCGCTGCATCCGCTTCATCGCCGCGAACAACTGGCCGATTTCATTGCTGCCGGCGTCCGGCACGTTCACGGTCAGGTCGTTCGATGCGATCCGGTCGAGCAGCGCGGCCACGTTCGCAAGCGGCCTCGACACGATCCGGCGCAGCGCGAAGTGCGTCGCGACGATCAGCGCGAGCGCAAGCGCGACGCCGATGCCGACCATCGCGACGATGCGCGTGTAAGCGTCGTTGTCGTCGCCGATCGTTTCTTCCGACAGACGGTTCGCGAGGCGCTGGAATTTCTCGACGTTCGCCGAGTAGACCTGGCCGGCGATCGTGATCTCCTTGTCGTTGATCGTTGCGTACGCAGCGGTATCGCCGTTGCGAAGCGCATCGCTCGCGCGTGCGAGGACGGCGGCCAGATGCGTCGACGATTCGACCAGTGCCCGCTTCAGGTCCGCGTCGATACCGGCGGCCGACGGAGCGCGCTGAAACGCCTGCGTTTCCTTCGCGGACAAATCGAACGTCCGCTGCGCGCTTTGCAGCGCCGAGTCGCGCTGCGCCGGGTCGTTGTGCTCCTTCAGCGCCGCGTAGGCGCGCACGAGTGCCGAGCGCGTACGGGTACTGTCCTTGTATGCGTCGTTGACGAGCAACGCCTGGGTGGCGATTTCATGCAGGCGCTTCGCATTCGTGTTCGCGTTTCCGAGTGCAGCGATTCCGACGATGCCGCCGATGACGATCATCGTTGCAAAGGCAGCGAGCACGGCGAGCAAACTGTTTTTTACCTTCAGATCACGCATGATGGATCGGCTCTCGAAGTTTTCCCATGTCGGTTAACGGCAGCCGTTTCGCCACCTTGAGTCGATGCGCCGGAATTTCGACGAGCGACCGCGCATCGCGTTCGCTGCGCACGACGGTCGCGCTCGAGCACAACACATTGCAAAACGGGCGGCACGCGGCCGACACCGCCCGTTCCGCCGTTTTCCCGTCAGTTCGTCCCGTCGTACGTGACGATCTCCACCCAGTTCGCGCCCTTGCCGACCGGGTATTTGCCGATTTCGTCGAGGCGGCCCGTGCCGCGGTCGATCCGGTAGACGGCAAGCGTCGGCGACAGTTGCCCGGCCGCGAGCAGATAGTTGCCCGACGGGTCGATGCCGAAGCCGCGCGGCTGCTTCTCGGTGGCGAACGTGCCGATCCGCGCGAGCTTGCCCGACGCGGCGTCGACGCGATATGCGGCGAGCGTGCTCGACGTGCGCTCCGACGCATACAGGAATCGCCCGTCCGGCGTCAGGTGCAGGTCCGCGCCCCACGGCTTGTCGCCATGGAAATCCGGCGGCAGGATCGATACGGTCTGGATCGGCCGCGCGTCCGCGCCGCCGCGCGACAGCGCGAGCACGTGCAGCTTGCCGTCGAGTTCGTCGATCAGGTATGCAAAGCGCCCGTTCGACGAAAACACGAAATGGCGCGGGCCGGATTTCTCCGGCAGCCGGTACGCCGGCGTCGCGACGTCGGTCAGCGTCCCCGTCGACGCATCGAACGGCAGCCGCAGCCACGCATCGGCACCGAGCACCGACGCGAACGCGTGGCGGCCGTCCGGCGATTGACGGATCGCGTGCGCCATCGGGCCGGTCTTCACCGTCTGCTGCACGTCGGCCGCGACGCCGTTCGCGTCGATCCGGTTCACTGCGAGCAGGTTGCCGCCATACGACGCCGAAAACAGATAGCGGCCCGACGCATCCGTCGAGACATAAGCCATGCTGTCGGCGAGCGGCGCGCGGCCGAGCTCGATCAACCGTCCGTCGAGCGGGTTGATCGCGAAGCTGATGACGCGGTACGGCGTCGAGCGCAGCGCCGCATAGAGGCGATGATGATCGGGCGACAGCGCCATCGGCATCACGGTGCCGCCGACCGGTACGGTTTCGATCGCGGTCAGCGCGCCGTTCGACGTGTCGATGCCGAACACCGAGATGTCGCGGCTGTCGCCGTTCGATACGTACGCATACGTCGCCGCGTGCGCGAGCGACGCGACCATCCCGAATGCGGCCGCGGCAACGGCAACGGCAACGGCGCGCCGGAGTGTTTTCGTGTTCATGAGTCTTCAGGTGAAGGAAAGCGAACGACACACGCAACTGCGGCGCCGGACAACCTCGATCGTCCGGCGCCGCGATGGGTGAAGACAAGCGCAACGCGCGATCAGAACACCGCGTGCCCGCTGATGACGCTCGGCAGCCAGGTCGAGAAGAACGGCATGTACGTGACGATGTTGATCGCACTGAAGATCGCGAGGTAGTACGGCCACGCCATCTTCGTGGTCTCGCCGATCGACACGTTGCCGATCGCGCAGCCGACGAACTGCACCGAGCCGATCGGCGGATGCACGAGGCCGAGCGAGCAGTTCAGCAGCAGCATGATCCCGAACTGCACCGGCCCGACGCCGCACGCCATCGCGATCGGCAGGAACAGCGGCGTCGTGATCAGGATGTGCGCGGCCATGTCGACGAACGTGCCGAGGAACACCTGGATGATGTTGATGTACAGCAGCATCAGCCAAGGCGCTGCGGTCGACTGCTTCAGCAGCCCTTCGATCGCATCCGGGATCTCCAGGTACGACATCTGGAAGCGCAGCATGTTGGACACCGCGATCAGCAGCAGCACGACACCCGTCGTACGCGCCGCATGCGACAGCGCGCGGCGCAGCTTCTCGACCGTCAGCGTGCGGTAGACGATCGCGGTCAGCACGAGCGAGTACACGACGGCGATCGCGGCCGCTTCGGTCGCGGTTGCAATCCCCTTCGCGACGCACACGAGGATGATCGCGATCACCATCAGCCCGGGCACCGCGCCGACGAAGCTGCGCAGCACCGCATACCAGCCGGGAAACGCGGGCAGCGCGGACGAGCCGTCCGCACGGCGCGGATAGCCGTGACGCACGGCCTGCCAGTACGCGGCCGCGAGCACGAAGCCCATCACCCACAGCACGGGCAGCAGCCCCGAGAACAGCAGGTCGCCGATCGACACGCCGCTCACCGGCTGGCCGTGCAGCATCCCCGTGATCCCCTGCGCGGCGAACGCATAGATGATCATGTTGGTCGACGTCGGCATCAGCGCGCCCGCGAGCGACGCATGCGTCGTCACGTTGACCGCGTACGCGGCGCTGTAGCCTTCGCGCTTCATCAGCGGAATCACCACGCCGCCCATCGCCGACGTATCGGCGGTCGGCGAGCCCGACACGCCGCCGAACAGCGTGCACGCGACGACGTTCGCCATCCCGAGGCCGCCGCGGAAATGGCCGACGGTCGCCTGCGCGAAGCGCAGGATCCGGTCCGCGATGCCGCCGTGCAGCATCAGCTCGCCCGAGAAGATGAAGAACGGCACCGCGAGGAACGAGAACGCATTCATCCCCGAGATCATCGCCTGCATCGCGGTCGCGATCGGCAAGCCTTCCACCATATAGGTCAGCACGCAGGCTATCCCGAGCGCGAACGACACGGGCACGCCGAGCACGAGGAAAATCAGAAAACTGACGGACAGGATCGCGAGTTCCATGGCGTTATTGTCCCGACGAAGAACGACGAAGCGCGAGCAGGTGCTCGAGCGAGAAAAGGATGATCGCGACCGCCGCGGGCATCGTGATCAGGTAGCGCACGCCTTCGGGCAGCCCGATGATCGGAATGCGGTCGCCCATCGTCTCGGCGGCCATGCTGCCGCAGCCGACCATGATCGCGATCGCGAACGCGATCAGGCTCAGGTGCTGGATCGCGACGACCGCGGTGCGCGCGTTCGGCGGCAGCCGGCGCACGAGCGAATCGAGGCCGATATGGCCGCCGTCGCGCACCTTCATCGCCGCGCCGAACATCGCGATCACGATCACCAGCAGCAGCGCGATCGGCTCGACGAAATCCGGTGCGTTCTCGAACACGTAGCGCATCACCACCGCGTAGAACACCAGCATCGTCAGCACCGCGAGACAGGCCGACGCGATCACGGCCAGCACGCGGAACAGCACGTCGTTCACGCAGCGCAGGAGCGGCGCGGCGTGCGGCCGCGCCGGCGCCGCGCCGTCCGGGGCGGCGGCCGGCGAACTAGCGGCCGCCGCGCTGTTCAGGGAAGTGCGACGCGTCACTTGGTCGCCTCGATCTCGTCGACGATCTGCTTCATCTGCGGCGTCTTTTCATACTTCGTCCACAGCGGCTGCATCGCCTTCACGAACGCCGCGCGGTCGATCTGCGCGGCCGGCAGAATCTTCGCGCCGCCCTTCGCCACCGCCTGCTGCGCGGACGCCTCGCGCGCGGTCCACAGCTTCTGGTAGTACGGCACCGATTCGGCCGCTGCCTTCCGGATCGCCGCCTGCTCCTGCGGCGACAGCGTGTCCCAGATTTTCTTCGAGAACACCAGCACCTCCGGCGTCATCGCGTGCTGCGTCTCCGAATAGTCGGGCGCCACTTCGTAGTGCTTCGTTTCCTCGTACGACGGCAGGTTGTTTTCCGCCGCGTCGACGAGGCCCGTCTTCAGGCCCGTGTACACCTCGGCGAACGGCATCGGCGTCGGCGTGCCGCCCATCGCCCTGATCTCGTCGACCATCAGGTCGGACGGTTGCACGCGCACCTTCAGCCCCTTCATGTCGGCCGGCGTGCGCACCGGGCGCTTCGCGTAGATCGAGCGCGCGCCGCTCTCGTAGAACGTCAGCGCGATCATCCCCTTCGCGGTGAACGCATCGAGGATCTTCTGGCCGGCCGGGCCGTACATCGCCTTGCGGAAATGATCGACGTCGCGGAACAGGAAAGGGAACGACGGGATCAGCGATTCCGGCACGATCTCGTTGAACGACGCGCCGTTCACGCGCGCCATGTCGATCGCGCCGATCCGGACCTGGTCGACCGTGTCCTTTTCGGAACCGAGCGCGCTGTTGCCGAACACCTTGATCGAATCCTTGCCGCCCGTCTGCTTCGACAGTTCGTCGCCCATGAACTTCACCGCCATGTTGGTCGGGAAGTTGTCGCCGTGCACGTCCGCCGAGCGGAACACGCGCGCCTGCGCGGACATCGCGAAGCCGGCCAGCAGCGCGACGGCCAGTGCGGTACGGGAACCGGTGAATCGATGCTTCATGGTGAGTCTCCTTGATGGTCGTTCGTTGTTGTGCGGCGATCCGTCGGCATGCGCGTTCGGCGGCGATGCGCTCTCCCCTGAGCCGCAGAGTCATACGTCGTATGATGTGTTGACGGGAATGTACGTCGGTTAATCGTTTAACTCACTTGGTGCATACCCCTATAACCACTGCCGCCGGGGGTTTTCGGCAGAGGTCTGGGATCGCATTCTCTGTTCTGGCGGTTTTCGGCGAAACGTTTTCCGGAAATGGGTCCGCGCTTGAGTCAGGTGCCAGCGTGGCTGGTTTCCCGACGCCGGAAAGCAATCTTTCGCTTCGGTTGCCTTCGTTATAGGATGACTGACCACGACGCAAGCACGCCCGCGCGCGGCCAAGAGCACGTGCCGGCACACGCATCGTGTGCGGCGGAACGACGAAGGTTCGGGAGGAATCCGTGCAAGCGCGGGCGCTTGCCGCGCCGTCACGTCTGCATGACCAGCGACGTCAGTTGCGCCGCGCGTGCCACATCCGTCTTCGCGTAGATCGATTTGATCTGCGCGCGGACCGTGCCGATCGACACGCCGCGCAGCGCCGCGCATTCCTGCGGCGACAGCCCGTCGCAGCACAGCAGCACGGCGAGATCGGCTTCGGCCGACGACAGCCCGTAGAACACGCGCAGCCGCTGCGCGCGGGCCGCCGGCGAACGCAGGTCGGCGGCCGTCATCAGTGCCGCGACGCCGGGCCGTTCACGCAGGAGGCGCGACTGTTCGGGAATCGGCATCAGCGCAAGCAACAACGGTTCGCCCGTCGCACGGCGCAGCAGCAACCCGCCGCACTCGAACGCGTGCCGCCATTGCGCATCGTCGACGCAGCCTTCCGGCGCGAAGCGCCCGTTCACGATCCGCATTGCCGGTTCCGCCGCGATCAGTTGATCGGCCGCGCGATTCGTATAACGCAGTTCGCGATGCGCGCCGAGCAGGAACACCGGTACCGGAATCGCATCGAGCGCCGATTCCGCAGCGGCCACGCGTGCCTCGAGTTCCCCGATGCGCGCCTGGATCCGCAGCGCGCGGCTGATATGCGTACCCATGATTTCGATCGCGCGGCGCTGATCGCCGGATAGCCCTTGCGATTCGGGGCCGCTCTGTACGCTGAGGAATGCGCCGCCCCCCGCTTCGCGATGGATATACAGGCCCGAGATGCTGCCGAGCCCATACGGACGCAGGAATTCCTGATAGAACACGCCGTGTGTGCGCTGTAGCGGGGACAGGTGCTTGACGTCCTCGAACCAGCGGCCCGCCGGCCAGTTGCCGGCGACCGGCACGACCGGGTCGTACCGGTAGAACTCGGTGTTGTAGGTGTGATAACACGCGGCGACCCACGACGCGTCGTCGCCGGCCGCCTGCTCGATCGCCGGCACCCTCGCCGCGTCGTCGAACGACAGTAGCGTGGCCATGCGCACGCCAACCGTCGATCGCAGCCCGTCCAGCGCCGTTTCCCATCGCTGATCGCCCAGTGCCGCAGCATAGATGTCATCGATCCATGCCGATGGAATCAATCCGTTCCGTTGCATCTGGCTACCCCGCGCCGTGCGCTTTTGTCGAACGTCTTGCGCGAATCTTACTCAACCAGCGGCATTGTTCAAATTACCGGTGCGCATTTGATTCGGAATACCACGTTTGTTACCGCTTATCGTCAGACGTAATGGCCATTCTCAACAAGCTTTCGGTTCCTTTCCGCACAAATGACGGACCCTGGCACTCGACGACGCCGATCGGGATTGCAGCGCGCATTCCGCGGAATTCATCACGACGCCGGCTATTCATCAGGATCGGCGTATGTCATGATGCAGCGCATGAAGATCCGAAACGCGACGACCCACCTGCACCATCACCACGGACGCCCTCTGTTGCGCCGTGGTTCGTTTCGCATCTAGCACTTGAATCGGGGCTTTCCCGATCAAGACGACAACCAAGGCGCCTCTGGCGCCTTTTTTGTTTTTTGTCGCCTAAAAACCTGCTGCGCCGATCAATCGATAACGTACGGAGTGTTTCCAATGCAACGGCCGTGGAAAGAAGTGTCCCTGTCGGATTTGCCGCTCAGGGAGGATCTCAGGTTGCAGCACGCTTACGGGGCGCCGCAACTCGACGTGCCGGTCTGCCTGAACGTCAACGAGAATCCGTATCCGCCGTCGCCATCGCTCGTCGAGCGCATCGCGACTGCCGTGGCCGACGCGGCGCGACAGGCGAACCGCTATCCCGACCGCGACTTTGCCGAGCTGCGAGCGCATCTGGCCGCCTATCTGACGCACGATACAGGCGTGACGATCGACGCATCGAGCGTCTGGGCAGCCAACGGTTCGAATGAAGTGATCCAGCAGATTCTTCAGGCGTTTGGCGGCCCGGGGCGAGCGGCGCTGGCCTTTACGCCCGCGTATCCGATGTACGACGAATACTGCCGCACGACCTTCACTCGCCTGCATACGTTGCCGCGTACCGAGGATTTCGCGCTGGATCTGCATCAGGCGATCGACAGCATCCGCGAGCATCGGCCGAGCGTGATTCTGCTGACGTCGCCGAACAACCCGACCGGGACCGCGCTTCCCGTCGACGATATCCGCGCCATTCTCGACACCGCGCCGGGCGTGGTGGTCGTCGACGAAGCGTATGCGGAGTTCCGGCGCCAAGGCGTCCGCAGCGCGGTGACGCTGCTGCCCGACCATCCGCGGCTCGTCGTTACCCGCACGCTGAGCAAGGCGTTCAAGTTCGCGGGCGGCCGCGTCGGGTATTGCGCATGCGCGCCTGCGATCGTCGAAGCGCTGAAGCTGGTTCGGCTGCCCTATCACCTGTCCGCCTTTACGCAGGCGGCCGCCTGCGCGGCGCTGGTCGCGCGTGACGAGATGCTGTCGCAGGTCGACGCGATCAAGGCCGAGCGCGACGCAATCGTTTGCTGGCTGCGCAGCCAGGGTTTCACCGTGGCCGATTCGGACGCCAACTTCGTGATGTTCGGCAAGTTTGCCGATCGCCACCGGATCTGGAGCGGGCTCCTGCGCCACGGCGTCCTGATTCGCGAGTCCGGCCCGCCGGAATACCTGCGCGTGTCCATCGGCACCGCGGCGGAGATGGCCGCGTTTCGCGCGGCGTTGCTTGCGGTGATGGCGAACGAACAGGCAGCGGACCATGCGGTCGATGGCGCGATGGAGAGCGACGTTTGATGATCGCGCCCGTTCGGGTGCGCCGTGCCGGCCACGTCGCCCGTCGCGGCGGCCGGCGCGGCGGCCGGTGCGTGTCGGTGCGTGTCGGTGCGTGTCGGTGCGTGTCGGTGCGTGTCGGTGCGTGTCGGTGCGTGTCGGTGCGTGTCGGTGCAATGACCAACGATGCGCTTACTTCATCGCCACGTATCGCGATTCCATCTCGTCGATTTTCGCGAGCACCGTTTCGCTGAGCTTTCTGAGGTGACGCGGCACGTCAGGCGTCGACAGCAGTTCCTCGATCCGCCCTCGCCAGTAACTCGGGTGCCTCACGCGTGCGGCGCCCGACATCGACACGTCGTCAGCGATCGTCTCGCTGTCCAGGAGAGCCACCATTCTCTGGATGTGAGAAAGCTCTCGTTCCACATAGTCTCGTGCCAGCATATTGATTGAAATTCCCCGAAATGCGACATCAGGCCTTCCGCCATCAACACGCCATCGTGCGGCGATGCAGTGAGGCATGATGCACCGCACACGTTGCCCGTCAGCGTAGGCCCAGCCTGTGTCAGTCGACTGCGTGGGCATTGCCGGCGTTCGACACGGAATGGCGACCCTGTCCGTGCGTTCCGGTTACATCCATCCCCGATGCCCTGCTGCCAATCGTAGGCGGACTGCCCGGCGCCGGCATCCCCAAAAGTGGGGATGCCGGCCGAAATCGGGGAAGTGGCGGTTTCAGGAAATGACGGGAAGCGGAATGGCCGGCGAGCACGCGGCTGCCCGCCGGCGCTGCTGCGCGATAGCGCCCGACTCGAACGGCCTGCCGCCGGTGCGCTGTTGTCGGGCGAGTCGGAAACGGGGATTTTCAGCGTGCCCGAACGGATCTCGCCCCGTGCACGACGGAGCGCGGTTACCGCCGATAAGGCGGCGGCTCGAGTTTGACCGGATCGGGGTTCAGGCGCACCCATGCGACGGCGAACCGGCACAGTTGCGCCGGATCGCCGGACTGGCGCTTGACGTCGTGCACGACCGCTTCCACGTCCGACAAACCGGCCGACGGCAGCGGCGTGCCGGTGCGCACGAATGCTGCGAACGCATCGGCCATCTTCCGGAAGTCCGCGTCCCAGTTGCAGCCGCCGTTGTGGTCGAGTTCGTACGCGATGCGGCCCGAGATCCGGATGAGTTCGCCCTGCACCGTCGCTGCATGCCCGGCCCCCGGCACCAGTTGCGTCCACAAAGCCTGATGCCGCTCTTGCCACGTGCCGGCCGCGACGACGATCGGCCGCCGCGCGTCGTGCAGTTGACGGCGCGGCACCGGCGGCACGTCGAACAGCGCGTAGAGCCGCTCCAGCGCGGCGCTGGCCGCATCGACGGACTCCGGGTTGAAGCGCTCGCGCATGAACTCGAAACGCTCGCCGATCTCCGCGACGCTGGTCTGCATGCGCGGCGTCCTCGCCGCGCCGGCGCCGAGCAGCACCTCGGCGAGCGCGACCATGTGTTCCAGATCCGCATTGCCGCAGGTGCGCAGCGCGCGCTCGAGCGGCGTCTGCCCGTCGCGGTTCAACGCGTCGACGCGGGCACCGTGGTCGAGCAGCACGCGGGCGGACTGCGCATTGCGCGAATCGGCCGCCGCGTGCAGTGCGGTGCCGATCGATGCACCGTCATCGTGAACGTCCGCGCCGAGTTCGAGCAGCACGTCGAAACGACTGCGGCGGCTGCGGGCGCGCACGTGCAGCGCGGTGTTACCGTATGCGTCGGCCGCTCCGATATCTGCGCCCCGCGCAACCAGCCAGCGTGCAAGGTCATCAGGGCAACGGTCGAACGACAGCGCCGTCCGTTTGCCGACCCCGCCGCGCGCATTCACGTCGCAGGTGTCGAACACGGCCTGCAGCTTCGCGAGGTTGCCTTCGTCGAGCAACGTTTCGAAGTCCTTCGGTAGTAGCTTCTTTTTTCTTTCGGCATTGCAAGTCTCCGCCATCGCGGGAATACGCATCATGCATCGGTTGTCTGAATGTTTCGCAAGGCTGCCTGCACGTGAAATCCGGCTCGCGGAGAATCAGCTACCGGCATTGCTACGCTGCAACCCGAAAATGAAATCCGCTTCCACCGAAGCACCTTTCGGCAATTGCAGCACGCCGACCGACGAACGCGTATGAACGCCCGCATCGCCGAGCACCGCATACAAAACGTCGGACGCACCATCGGCCACTTCGCTTTGCATCGTGAAGCCGGGTGCGCTCCGCACGTACACGGTGATGCGCGGAACCGTCTCTATCGCATCGAGCGTGCCGCAGTGCTTGCGAATCAGCGACAGCGCACGCAGCGCCGATATTCCCGCCGCACGGCGACCGTCATCCAGCGAAACGGATTCGCCCACGACGCCGACGAAATGCACCACTTCCCCCACCCGCGGAATCTGGCCGGCAATATAGGCCGTACTCCCGTCGACCAGAATCGGCGTGTACTTTCCGCCGATCCTGATTTCCTCGTCCGGATCGAATCCGAATTCGGCCGCAACCCGTATCAGCTTATCGTCTCTGTTCATCAGTGAATTCCCCGATACTTCCGAAAAAAGATAAAGAATAATTGAGTCTCAGGGGCGTGTCCCGAAGGATAGGTTCCGCCTCTAGGTTCCGCCTCGAACGACCAAAGAGACGTAGCCAGACCGTTTGTGCTTCTCGGCAATCATGTATGCGTTCGCCAAATGCGACGCACTTTTCAGGTGTTCGAAGCAGTCTTGCGCGCCATATCGCCGATGGAATTCGTAGTCGGAGAGAATTTCCTCATCATTTCCGATTGAAACCGCTATCATGTGTGAACACACAACCCCAAGAGCGATATATGGCAACTTACAAGGAACTGAAAGCCCAAATGGAAGCTTTGGCCGAGAAAGCCGAAGCAGCGCGCGCCGCGGAATTCCAGTCGATCGTCGACGACATCCGCGCCAAGGTCGCGGAATTCGGCATTACCGAGAAGGACATTTTCGGCGTACGTCGAGGCCGGTCGGCCAAGCAAGCGGCCGCCCCCGTGCAGGCCAAGTATCGCGACCCGAAGACCGGGGCAACCTGGTCCGGCCGCGGCCGTGCGCCCGCATGGATCAAGGATGCGAAGAATCGCAATCGATTCCTGATCCAGGAATAAGGTTCTCGACGCGCACCGGCGCGCGGTTCAGCGCGCTGTCCGGCGATATTGGGCATCGATACCGGCGGTATTCAAAGACCGCTCCGGGTTGATGGCGATTTGTGTCATTCAGCGCGTGGCGCGCCGGCTAATCGTCAGATTGCGTCGCGCGCCAATACTTTCTTCAGCGTTCGTAATAGATCGCAAGCCAGACGGATTGCTCGTCTTCATGCGTCCACGCGACGCGATGGCGGCAATGCGGCTCGATCAGCACGTAATCGCCGGGGCGCATGTCGTGCCGCGTCGAACCCTCTTCGAACTCGAGCACGGCCGCCCCCGACAGCAGCACGACCCATTCGGCCCGCGAGTCGTCATACCAGAACCCGTCGGGGCTCGCGTGCCCCATCGACACGATCCGCTCGACGTTCAGGCGCTGCCCCGTGACGAGGATGTCGATCCGCTCGTCGCCGCCGCGCTGCCCTTCGACGCCGAACAGGTTGCCGGTTTGAAGTTGCATGGTTTGACCTCGTCGTTGGCCTTCGTTTGAAGGAAGCAGGTTCAAGAGTGCCGGGAATGTTCACTGTAGCCTAACGGTCGCCTTGTTTACAAACGCGTCGATGAATGCACGCAAAAAGATGATGAATGGGCGTTGAACGACGGATCCCGCTTGTAGACCCACCATTCGCGCGTTCCAGGTTCGACCGTCATATCGACCCGCCAACATTCAGCTGCACGATCGAATCCCCAACAATGAGTTGGGTGTGCCGGATGGCAGCATTCTGAAATATCAAGTGCAGACGCGAAAGTTCACGGCACCCATTCGGGATCACCAAGCCAAAGTCCCGTTCTGAAACACTTCAGATGACCGCCAGCCACTTTGTGACATTCAACCGCAGTGTAAAAGCCGGGAAATTTCCCGGCCTCTTTCAGAATCGGAAATTGATGCCTGCACCTCCATAGTAATTGCTCCGCGTCTGCACGATGGGGTTGTCGCCGTAGCGGCCACGGATTCTCGATATCCCGGCCGTTGCAACAACCGACCAATGTTGCGACACTGCGCGCGTCCACGCGAACGACATCGACGCGTGATGAAATCCGCCGGTCAATGAATACGGCCGGAATCCGCTTGACGCCGCCTGCGCATCCGTCACGCCATAAAATGGCTGCATATAACGGCCTGTCGCCGCGTGTGCGGTTCCCGTCAAGACGATTTGATTCTTGCCCGCATGCAGCAGCGGCACCGCCAGATCGACGTGTCCGGCGAACCCGCGCGATGTGTGCGTGATCGGTGCATCGATCGTCACCGACAGTTCGACGCCCTCTTTGTCGCACACGCCTGCCCGCCGCTAGCGCGATCACCGAACCGGGCGCGTTGCCCATGCCCTTCAGGTAATCCGAACCCTCCCCGCTAAAACTGTTCGAATCCTTGCGCCCGCCCGCGTAGCCGATCGATGCGGACACGAACATGCCGCGCGGCGATGTATGGCGGTAGCCTGCCCCGCCTGTGGAGCTGATGAAGAAGCCGTTTCAAAATTCCCATGAGGGGACGACGGCAATCCGGGGACGCACGGATCCCCAAGACAGTGGCCTGGCCTCGTGGATATCAACGAGACGGTCGAGCCCGGACGTGTGCCGTGAACGCGAAGATCAGGATCGCGGATCGAGCCAGTCCCGGACGAGCCGGGCAACCTGCCTCCGGCGCTCGATCATTACCATATGCCCTTCGCCTGGCAGCGCATGATGAGTGACCGACGGCACCCACGCGGACGTTTCGCGCGCTGCGTCGGCGAAGATCGGGTCGGCGGTGCCGCCGACAATCAACGTATCTGCGCGGATCTGGCGGGGCCACGGCGAACCGTCGTGTGCGTCGTCACGCAACGCGCGCAGGGTGCGGACTATGACGTGTCCCGCGTTGACCGACGACGCGACGCTGCGGCGTCGACCGAGCAACGCTGCGCGCAGAAGCAGGTTGCGCCAGCCTGCGCGGAAGCATCCCGACATCGTATCGAGCAGGCGTACGAACTCGGAGCGGGTCGCGTGAATGATTTGCTGCTCGACCAGCCGGCAGCCGTCCGGAGCCAGGCGATGCGCACTCGAGATCAGCACGAGTCGCGAGACGAGTTCCGGATGGGCGGCCGCAAGGCGAGCCGCGACGACGCCTCCGAACGAGATGCCGATGAGCGTCGTGCACTGCCAATGCGCGGCGATCCCACGCGCGATATGCGCGACGATGTCGGCGATCCGGTATTGCGCGCCGGGCTTGTCAGGATACCCGAGCAGTACGAACGGCGTGTCGGGCGGCAGGATGCCGGCAACGCGGCGCGGGTCGCGCCGCAGCCGACGCCGGGTCGCCTTCGAGACGAAGGCTTGTCCGCCATTCAGTACGACGACCGCTGGCGGTCCGTTACCCACCTGTGCGGCCAGGATACCGCCGTCCAGCCGCATCGCTCGAACGGGACGAGCACCGATCCGGAACTCGTTCAGTTCGTCAGGTATGGAGTTCATGCGCTTCCTCCGAGGAAAAGACGCCAGCATGAACCCTGACGCCCACGTGAGGGTCAAGCGCCAGACTCATCGTTGCCGTCGTCGGCAATGACGGCTCCCTGACGTTGCAGCCATGCGAGTACGTCGGAATCGATCGGATGGCCGGCTTGCAGAATGGGCTCGTCACGCAGTGCCTGTTGCAGCTTGCGGCGTAGCGCGACGTCGCCGCGCGTCGTTCGTTCGAGCAGCGAGTGCCAGCGGCTCGCGAGCGAGGCGGGATCTCCATTGTCGGCGCCGCAAGCGATCGCCCGTCTGATGTCTGCACCGAGCGCGATCCATTCGGCCGACAGCGTCTTGTCGAGGCACTGGAGTTCGTCGTCCGTCAGGTGGCGCCGCCAGGCCGCCAGATGCAGACGGGTCGCCTGTTCGATGTAGGCGATCAGCGTGTGATCGAGCCCTGCATGGTCGGGAGCCGGCGCCCCGCCGACATGCAATTGCCGCCAGCGCCGCGTGATACCGATGTCGCCGTCCATCCATTTCATCGCGGCGGCAAGCCAGCGATACGCGAGCTTTTGCGCTTCGCGGGAGTCGGGCGGGAACATGCCGATCCATTGCGTCGCGCACGTCCGCAAACAATGTCGACAAGGCCGCTTCCATGTCCTTCCAACGCGCAAGGATCGTCGCAATTTCTGACGTGTTGAAGTGTTCCCGATACCGATCGAGCAACGCGAGCGTGTCCGGCCAATCCGCATCACGCCAGGTCATGCCTGAATCGGAGGCCGCTTGCAGCACCCCGAGCCGCTCGCTTAGCGTATTCAACCTTGTCAGTTCAGCGTCGATTGCGCGCCGGCTCTCGGCAATCACTTCCGCCAGGGCGATCTGCCGGTTGCGCAGCATCTGCGCGATCGCATCCAGTGTCAGTCCCAGACCACGCAGCGCCTGGATCGTCCTGATCGTCGACACGCTGGCTTCGTCGTACAACCGATAGCCTGATGTAGAGCGGCCGATCGGCTTCAGTAGACCTGTCTGATCGTAGTAGTGCAACGCGCGGACGGTAATGCCGCAACGTCGGGCAAGCATGCCAACCGTTAATGGCATAGAAATTCCGTCAACAATATGGAGTATGGCGGATAGGGAAGTGGGAATTGCTCAATGTCCATGACTGCCGCGTTCCGGGCGAATTTCTGTTCCTGAACAAACAGCAACGGCTTTCAGACATTCGCTGGCGTAGGTTCCAGCGTAGCTTTCTGATTCCAGCCTCGTCACACAAGGCGCAAAGGCCTGCGCATCATTGGAGCGACGTTGGCAGGTGCGTCGGGGCGTTGAGCGCTCATGTGACCGGGAAAAGTTGTCTTGGCCGCCCGAGTTTACCAGCGGCCCGGACGTGCGAGCGCGAAGTTCGCCTTTCGGCCAGGTGCCCGAGGTCACGACCGATTGAATCTGCAGCCGGAAGCAGCCGATCGCGTTCGTCGTTAGCCAACCGTCTCCGAGCGTCCTTCCGCACCCGTCAAACCATCGTCTTCAACCACGCAAGCAGATCCGACTGCGCGCTTCCGGCCGTCACGGGTTCCGGCGTCAACAAGCAGTAGTGCGAGCCGTCTTCCACGAAGCCCATCGGCGCGACCAGCACACCGCTTTCCAGATCGTC
Organism: Burkholderia sp. LFS061; assembly: GCF_047978125.1. Taxonomy (NCBI): domain Bacteria; kingdom Pseudomonadati; phylum Pseudomonadota; class Betaproteobacteria; order Burkholderiales; family Burkholderiaceae; genus Burkholderia; species Burkholderia sp. LFS061. The sequence continues at coordinate 116,084 of NZ_JBFPFS010000007.1, forward strand.
GCGAACGAGATGCCAGGGGCCGATGGCAACCCCCAGCCCCGCGACAGCCGCCTGCAGACTGAAATAGAAATGGTCGAACATCTGCCGCCGCCCGCTCCCCGCCGGCCGATTCGCGGCCACCGCCCATTCCTTCCACGCGTCCGGCCTGGTCCGCGTGTGCAATTGCGGCGCATCCGGCTTCAACAAACAACCATCGCGGCCACCGGAAAACCACGCATCGACTTTGTCCGGCCGACAAACCGGCCCCACCCTCTCGGCAAACAAACGCTCGGCGTGATAACCGGCTGGCCACGCAAAGTCGTTGCGGCGGATAGCCATGTCGATGCCGCTGTCGAACGAAAACGGACCGCCCGCAGCGGCCAGGTGGATATCGACGCCCGTGTATCGGGCCTGGAAACCCGGCCAGCGCGGGATCAGCCAACGCATCAACAGCGTGGGCTCGCACGACAGAACCCAACGCCGCGCGCGGGCGGCCTCGGTGCGCAATTCGTGCGCGGCGTGACGCATCAGCCCCAGGCCGTCATGCACCGCCTGGGCCAGCTTGCGGCCCGCGTCGGTCAGGAACACACGGCGGCTGCGCCGCTGGAACAGCGCCACGCCCAGGTCGTCTTCGAGCAGACGCACCGCACGGCTGACCGCGCCGTGGGTCACGCACAGTTCGTCGGCGGCACGGCTGAAATTCTCGTGACGCGCCGCCGCCTCGAAACAGCGCAACGCCATCAGCGACGGCAGGTTTGTGCGAACGTGTTGTGAGTCAATCTCACCATTCTGGTCAGAAATCATCGCTTTTCCGGATGGGATACGGTCCCTAAGATTGTGCCATGACGACATCAATCGAAAGGACGACGCGATGACGGAACTGATAGTTGTAGTCACCATCACGCTGCTGGCCGTCATCAGCCCCGGGCCGGACTTCGCGATGGTCACGCGCAACAGCCTGATGCTGTCGCGCCGATCGGGCTTGCTCACTGCGCTGGGCATCGGGCTCGGCGTCACGGTGCATGTAAGCTACACGCTGCTGGGCGTGGGCCTGCTGATCCGGCAATCGCCGTGGCTCTTCAATACCGTCAAGCTCGTCGGCGCGATCTACCTGATCTACCTCGGCGCGAAGATGCTCATGACGAAGGCCAACACCGGGCAACCCGACGCAAATGTGGCGCCGCTGTCCGATCTGGCGGCGCTGCGCACCGGTTTCTTGACCAATGTGCTGAATCCCAAAACCACGGTATTCATCGTCAGCCTGTTCATGCAGGCAGTCCGGCCCGACACGCCGTTGATCGTGCAGATCGGCTACGGCGCCTTCATCGCGTTCGCGCATGCCGGCTGGTTCAGTCTGGTGGCCGCCTGCTTCTCCGCCACGGCCGTCCGCGAGCGATTGCTGTCGCTGCGTCACTGGATCGACCGCACCTTCGGAGGATTGCTCGTGGGCTTCGGCGTCGCGCTCGCCATCGCGCGCGGCGGCCGCTGATTCGTGTGTCCGGTCCGCGCTTCGAGGCGGCCGTCAGGCATGTTCCGCTGACGCGCCGGGTGCGAAGCGCGGCTGCCTTATTCAGAACGCGCGCGCAATCGCGCGGGCTTCGTCGATCGCACGACTGCGATCGACCTTTCCGTCCGGACCGAACAACGTGCGCTCGACCACAATGCCGGTGATGTCTCTCACGCCCACGAATTTCAGCCAGGTTTCCATGTACGGGCGCTGAAGGTCGAACTCGGCGGCCGGCGTAAACGAACCCGGCGACTCGTAACTGAGCCCGCGCGCGTAGACGACCGCCGCCTTTTTCCCGGCCAGCTTGCCGGCAAAACCCGAACCGTCGAACGTGAACAGCACGTCCTTCTGCGAGATCGCGTCGATCAGGTGCTTGAGTTTGTACGGAATACTGAAATTCCACAGCGGCACACCGAACAGGAACTTGTCCGCTTCATGGAACGGCGCCGCGAGCTGCTCGATCTGCTGCCACGCCGCGGCCTGTTCCGGCGTCAACGCGGTTCCGCTCAATCCGGCGTATTTCGCGGCCAGCGCGGCTGCGTCGAACTCGGGCATCGCCAGATCCCAGATGTCGAGCTTCCGGATCTCGTGATCGGGATGTGCGTGCCGGTATGCATCGAGAAATGCCTGACACACTTCGATGGACGCCGAATATGCCTTGTTGGGTGAACCTTCGATATAGAGCACGCGTGTCATGGAGCCTGTCCTCGCCAAGAGTGACGGCGACGCGCGGGATGCGCGGCCGCCCACTACGATCCGCAGACTATCGAACCGGCCTATAATTTTGAAACGCTATTAATTGATTGAATTGACCCGATCTGGTGATCAATGAGCCATCCCCTCGACACGGCGCTGCTTCATACGTTTGTGGCGGTCGCCGACATGCGGAGCTTTACCGGCGCCGGTCGCAGGCTGAATCTCAGCCAATCCGCGGTCAGCGCCCAGGTCGTTCGTCTTGAAGAGCAGGTCGGCCGTGCGCTGCTCGTGCGCAATACGCGCAGCGTCACGCTCACCGCGCATGGCGAGACGCTGCTCGGATACGCTCGCGCGATGCTCAATCTGAGCGAGGAAGCCCGGTCCAGGCTGGGGCCCGGCGACGCCGTCGAGATCAAGCTGCGTATCGGTGCATCGGAGGATTTCGCGGGAGGCTGGCTACCCGACGCGATGCGCCGCTACAGCGCCGCGCGGCGCGGCTTGCGGCTCGATCTGACGGTCGACATCGGCGACAGTTTGTTTCGACGGCACGCAAACGGCGAATTCGATCTCGTGATCGGCAGCCGGTGTGCGCACTCGGGCCAGGGCGCGACGTTGTGGCAGGAACCGCTCGTCTGGGCATTTGCGCGCCACGAGCCGCTTCCGGAAGGCGATGTCCCGCTCGCATGCTTTCCCGATCCGTGTCCGTACCGAGGCGCCGCCATCAAGGCGCTCGCGCTGGCCGGCATGCGCTATCGGATCGCATGCGAAAGCCCGAGCGTCACCGGCATCCTCACGTTCGCGCGCGCCGGCATCGCGATCGCACCGGTGCCACGCAGTGCGATCGACGACACGCTTCGCGAACTGGCCGGGCCCGAAGGGTTGCCGGAACTGCCGGACACGGAATTCGTGATGATGCATGACGCCCGGATGCCGGCCGCCGTCGAATTCGCCGCGACGATTTCAGATGAAGCGGCGGTTCGCACGGGGGCAGGCAAGCGCAACCGGCCGTAGCGAGCTTCCTTCGCGCCTGATGCGCAGGCCGGCGCCGTGAAGAAGGTGCCCTATAACGCCGAGTGGCAGATGGAACAGCGGGGCGCGCTACAGGCCGGTGCGTTCCGCCAGTTCCCCGATCTTCACGATTCCGGGACTCCCCGGCCGGACCGCAGCCGACCATTCGACCCGCCGCGACAGTAAGTTTTCTCCTCACATTGATTCGCAATCCGATCTGCATAGCGGACAGGAATCGCGCTCAAATCACCTCGAAACGCAACCCCGCGTGGCGAACCAGACGCTCGACAAAACGCTCGTCGAACATCGTCGCGGGCGTCCAGAAACCGCCGCCGCGCCCGGTCTTGATGCCGTCCCTGCCGCAATCCAGCGCAAGACTGATCGCGGCCTGGCCCAGCATCTTGCCGGTGGAGCCGTAACCCGGATCGCGGTCGCCGGTGACTTTTACGCGCAAGGTTCGCCCGTCGTCGGTGCGGCCGAAGAAACGCAAGTCGTAGCGGCCGGCCAGTTGAGCCGCGGCACTCGGACCCTCACCGGGTTTCGGCAGCAGGAAGCGCTCCATCAGGCTGCGCACCGGCTTGATGACGACGCCCACCATGAACGCACCCAGGCCCGCCACCATCGTCAGCGCGGTCAGACGGCCCTTGAGGCCCGTGCCGGTCATGACGGCTTCGTCATAGGTGAACCGGCTGCCATACGCATTGCCCGCGAGTGCATTGGAGCGATGCACGACGCGCTCGTTGACCGCCGCCATCACGAAGGGCGCGATCCACGCGTCGCAGTCGCGATCGAATTCGGCCGATCGAACCGCATGCTGCCGCACCGTAAAGCCATGCCCTTTCGGGCACAGCGAATACGGATCGAGCAGTTCCCTGCGCAACGCGGGATCGGCCGCGGCTTCCCGGACGACGTTGATCATGCTCGCCACGGTACCGCCCGACGCGCCGCCCTTCAGTGTTCGGACGCGCATCTTCACCTGCCCGGCCGGCATGCCCCACTGTTGCATTGCCTGTTGCTGCAGGAAGAACACGCCCATGTCCGACGGAACCGAATCGAACCCGCAGCAATGGACGATGCGCGCGCCCGATTGCCGGGCCGCGGGCTCGTATTTTTCGATCATCCGCTTGATCCACTGCGTCTCGCCGGTAAGGTCGCAGTAGTCGGTGCCGGTTTCCGCGCAGACCCTGACCAGCGGCTCGCCGTAAAGCGCGTAGGGTCCGACAGTCGATACGACCACCCGCGTTTGCGCACAGAGCGCCCGCAATTGCGCTTCGTCGGCCGCGTCGGCCACGATGATCGGCACCGACCGTCCCGCCGCGCCGAGCGAATCCCTGACCTGCCCGAGCTTCGTTTCGGAACGGCCGGCAATGGCCCAGCGCAGCGTCTCGCCGGCGCCCGACAGGTATTCGGACAGGTAGCGGGTCAGAATCCGCCCGACGAAACTGGTCGCGCCGAATACGACGAGATCGTGTGTCGGCTGGGTCATTGACGGCTCCTTCGGCGCGGGCGTGTCGCGAGCGTCCGTGCCGTGAACGTAGCTTTCCGGGTTCATCGATGGCCTTCAAAGGCGTCGGCAGGTTCAGGACCAGTTGCGCGTCTTTTACCACATCGAGACGCATGATGGTGGATGCGCCGAGCTCGTCGAGCAGTTGGCTCAGCGGGCCGCCGTGCCGCACCAGCTCGACATCGCGCGGCAACAGGCGCTGGGCGAACGATAGCGTATTGGTCTGCACCGAGGTCTGGTGCCATTCGCCGTCGATGCGATTGATCATCGTCGTCATGCTCATCCGCGACTGGGACGCGACGTTGATCAGCGCAGGCAGCGGCACGCTCAGGCTCAGATCCGGCCGGCCTCCCGGGCCGGCGAGAGAACTGGGCCTCGACGGCATGGCCACTTCCGCACGGCTGAAGATGATGGCCAGCCTGCCGCCCGGCTCGCGCGAGCAGGCCGATCGCGTCGCCAGCCGGCTGCACATCGATACCGTCGACTGGTATCGGGCACAGGAAACGCCGGAGTTTCTGCGCGAAGTCGCCGATGCGGTGTGGGTTCGTACCGTATCGAAGTGAAGTATCGAAGCTGGCGAGGTGCGTCCCGCCGCGAACTCGAACCGCTCGGCCTGGTGCTCAGGGGCGGCGCCTGGTATCTGATTGCCAAGGTCGTGGGCAAACCGGGCGCACTCACTTTCCGGCTGGCGAATATCTGCGAATTCAGCGCGACGCGGCGCCGTTTCAAGCGCCCTGCGCGATTCGATCTGGCGCAGCACTGGCGTGACGCAATGAGCCGGTACGAGACCGATATTTACCGGCTGACCGCTCATATCGCCGTCTCGCCGCGCGGCGAGACCTGGCTGGCCAATGCGCGGATCAAGACCGCGCCGGTTTTGCAGGAGGCAGGCAACGCGGAGGTGCCGTCAGGATGGAAGGCGTTCCTGATGCCCATCGAATCCATCGAGCACGGCGCGCGGAAGCTGCTGGGGTACGGCGCGCATCTGAAGATCCTCGGGCCGCAAGCGCTCAAGGATCAACTCATCGAAGAGTTGTCGCAGTTGAAGACGCTCTATCAATCGGGCGGCGATTGAAGCGTCGCCTTTGGCGTCGATGCACCGCGTATGCCGTATCGAACCGTGTTTGCCGGCCAATAACGGCATCTGAGGCCACCGTCGGCACAATCAAATCTCGTCGGCAAACTCGTCGAGATAGCGGCGCAAGCGATCGTGGCGGATGTTCGCCAAACGGGCACCGGTAGCGGTCTGAAAACCCGACGCCAGCTTCAGCAGTTTCGTGCGAAAGTGATCGATCGCGAATCGCGTGTCGTCGAGCTCGCGTGCCGATGCGTGCGGATCGGCCGGGTCATACAGCGCACTGCCCATCCGGCCGGCGACATAAAAACAACGTGCGACACCCAGCATGCCGATCGCATCGAGCCGGTCGGCATCCTGCAGCGTTTTTGCTTCCAGCGTCATCGGCGTAACACCGGCCGAAAAACTATGCGCTTCGACCGCATGCGCGACAGCGTCGATCTTCGCGTCCGGCCAATCCAGCGACTTCAGCACCAACCTGGCCTTTTCCGCCGACAGACGCGACGCCTGCGGCCGAAGCGGAGAGTTTTTCTCTACCGACACGCAATCGTGCAGCAGCGTTGCCGCAAACAGCACTTCGGCATCCCCGCCCTCCTCGGCATGGATCGCCGCGCGTTCTTCCACACGCGTTGCAGATGCGAAGTGTCATGGGAGCCGTCGCCGTTGGCGTCGTTCCAGTGAGCCAGCAGGGTCTCGGCCAAATCCTGAAAGGGGGCATACGCAGATGTCGTCACGGGTGCGAGCGATGAAAGACTGAATGCCGATTATCGCCGCAAGCGCGACACGGCACACGATCCGCGGTCCATGCGAGTGCATAAAGCAAGCCGTTCCCTCCGGCGGAACCCGATTGGCTTATAGTGCGGAGTGCCCATTCGACGAGGAGATCCGCAATGAAACTGCAGGCCAACGGTCCGTTTGAAGTGAAGCTGAATCCAGAATCGCTGAGTAGCGTCGCGGAAAACACCGGACTCGGCCGCATGTCGCTCGACAAGCAATTTCGCGGCGACCTGGAAGCCATCAGCCACGGCGAGATGCTCGCGTTTCGAAGCAGCGTTCAAGGCTCCGCGGGCTACGTTGCGATGGAAGCCGTGCAAGGCACGCTGGGTGGCCGCCAAGGCAGCTTTGTCCTGCAGCACAGCTCCACCATGACCCGTGGGCAGCCGAAGCAATCGATCACCGTCGTGCCCGATTCCGGAGCGGGAGAATTGCTGGGGCTCTCAGGCTCGATGATCATCAACATAGATAACGGCCAGCATTCGTACACCTTCGACTACGAGTTGCCCGAATCGCCGCAGTGAATCGACATGCAAAGGTACCGCTAGACGATGACGCGCTCCAGCCTCTCGCGCGCCGTACGGAAAGCAGCGACCTCATTCGTCAACACGTCGCGAAAGCAATCGACATCGACAACCCGGCTGCGGTCGCAAGCGTCAGCACGTCATGCGACTGCCTCGTCGCGCAGACGGAACTGCGCGACCGCCGCGCTCAGCCGTGAACCCTGCTCGTCGAGCGACAGCGCCGCGGCCGCCGCTTCCTCGACCAGCGCGGCATTGCGTTGCATCGTCTGCTCCATCTGGATGACCGCGGCGTTCACCTGCTCGATGCCCGACGACTGTTCCTCGAAGGCGTTGCTCGTTTCGCTCATGATCGCGTTCACGCGCTCGACCGCGGCGACGAGTTCGGCCATCGCCGAGCCGGCCAGCGTGACGAGGCCGCTGCCGTCTTCGACCCGTCGCGCGGAATTGCCGATCAGATCCTTGATTTCCTTCGCCGCCGACGCGCAACGCTGCGCAAGCCCGCGAACTTCCGTTGCGACGACCGCGAAACCGCGCCCCTGCTCGCCGGCACGCGCGGCTTCGACGACAGCGTTCAACGCGAGGATGTTCGTCTGGAACGCGATGCTCTCGATCACGCCGACGATGCCGGAGATCCGCGCGGAGCTGTGCGAAATCTCGGACATCGTCTCGACGACGCGCCGCATCGTGTCGCCGCCGCGCGACGCGATGCCGGCCGCGCCCTCGACGTAAGTGCGGGCATCGCGTGCGTTGTCCGCATTCTGGCGCACGGCCGCCGTCAGTTGCTCGACGCTCGCCGCCGCCTGCTGCAGCGATACGGCCTGTTGCTCGGTACGCGCGGACAGGTCGACGTTGCCGCTCGCGATCGTGCGAACGTCGCCGACGATCGTCTCCGTGCTCGCACGCACCTGGTTCACGGTGTCGACGAGGCCGTCCTGCATCCGCTTCAGCGCATTCAGCAGATAAGCCATTTCGTTTGCGCCGGGAATGACGACCGTTCCGGTCAGGTCGCCTTTCGAAATCTTTTCGAATTGATCGACCGCGAGATTGATCGGCTCGATGATCGCCTTCGCGAGCACGCGCTGCGCAAAGAAGCCGACGACGAGCGCAAGCACCGCGACCGCCGCCATCCCCCACACGATCCGGTGGAAATTGACACCGGCTGCATCGTAGCGGGCTTTTTCGCGTGCGACCTGGAACGATTCGAGCGCGTCGATCGCATCCTGGTACGCAGCGAACAGCGCCGGTGGCGCCGTGCGCTGCGTATCGAGGAAGTTGAACGCGTCGTCGCCGTCGAGCTGCGACAGCGCCTTCAGGAACACGCGCTCGAGCAGCGCGCGGCGGCGGTTCTGCAGCGTGTCGAACAGCACCTGCTCGTTGGCGTCGCGCACGTGCAGGCGCGTGTAGGCGTCCAGTTCGTCGTTGCTCTGCTTGAGGAGCACGTGCAGCTGCGCGATTTCCGCTTTGCCCGACTGGCCCGCGCTGATGATCTGCGCGACGTCGCTCATTCGTTCGCGCAGCACGAGCATCCGCTCGGAGCTGGTCTTCAGGTGCAGCAGCGACGCGGTGTCGTCGCGGTACATCGCCTCGAGCGAGCCATTGCTCACGTAGAGGCCGGCGATGCATGCGCCGACCACCAGCACGAGCAGCACAGTATAGCCGGCGATGGTCGCGACGAGTCCGCCACGGATGGTGAATTGTTTTCGCATGACGTTCCCTTGCGCCGACCACGCGCGGCCGGCGGCGGATGTGGATTCCGGATCACGAAAGACGAGCGCTGCATCGCAACACGCGGCGCGTGGGCTACGAACGGGTTAACGGCGAGGTCGGCGGGAAGGTTTTATCTGCACGCGACTCGAATCTTGACGATTGCGACAAATGGGGCGCGGAAGATGCGTACAGCCGGTGCGTCCGCTGTCGAGCGAAGCGGTGCTGGCGGGGCGCCGTGGGCGGAATTCGGGCAACTGCGGACGGAAAGCGGAACCCTCGGAGCGCGCGCTGCACCGTACCATCGGCTATCCGTCGTTGGCCAGCCTCGAACGAATCTCGTCAACCGGGAAGTCGCGCTGGTGCGTGGCAATCTGCCATGTGTTTCCCCACGGATCCTTCACCATCGCGCGCCTGTCGCCGTACGGCATGTCGGCTGGAACTTCGAGCGAGATCGCATGCGCTGCAATCGCTCGCCGATAGGTCGAATCGGCATCCTCGACATAGACGTACAGAAACGCCGGCATCGGATCGCGCAGGCCGTCTCCGCCGCTGATCATCAAGACGGAGTCGCCGATCCGGATTTCGGCAGGCAGCCCGGCGCGGAATTCGCCCTGTGCGCGAAACACCGTCCGGATGAATTCGATCAGGCTTTCCGGATCCCGGACGACGATTCGAGGCGTGATGGTATGCCATCCATCGGGCTGAAATTTGATCATGTCGCGCTGCCTCCGACGAGATTTCCCGGGGTATTGTGCTCCGGGCGCCAAAGGTCTGCAAAGGGAGAGGCAACGGCCGATTGCGTCTGTCGGCAACCGGCATGGTTCAGTCGCCTGTCGGTTCCACGATCTTGCGAAATAAGCATTCCTATTCGTGCCGCCTCGACTTTTCCTGATTCTCGTTACCGCGACAGATTCGATCACGGATGGCCAGGCAAGCCTCCGGCCTCGTTTCGGGCAGTTGGCGGCGATGCGGGTGCGCGGCACCCGGCACCGCTACGTCTTTCAGTGGCGATCGACGTCGATCTTGTTGACCATCGATGTGCACGGTGCAATCAGCGCGGTAACCGCTAGAATTGCGGTTTTAGCCCGGAATACGCCCATGTCTTTTGCCTCGCTTGGCCTGATCGATCCCTTGCTGCGTAATGTGCAGGATCTCAATTACCAGACACCTACGCCGGTGCAGGCCAAGGCGATTCCTGCCGTGCTCGGTGGCAAGGACGTCATGGCCGCGGCACAGACCGGCACCGGCAAAACGGCGGGGTTTGCGCTTCCGCTGTTGCAACGGCTGGTGCAACACGGCCCGGCGGTGTCCAGCAACCGCGCACGTGTTCTGGTGCTGGTGCCCACGCGAGAACTGGCCGAACAAGTGCTGCAAAGCTTTGTCGATTACGGCAAAGGCCTCGATTTACGATTTCTGGCCGCCTACGGCGGTGTGAGTATCAACCCGCAGATGATGAAGTTGCGCAAAGGCGTGGATGTGCTCGTTGCCACGCCGGGCCGTTTGCTGGATCTCAATCGCCAGAACGCCGTGCAGTTCGATCAAGTACAAACGCTGGTGCTGGACGAAGCCGACCGCATGCTGGATCTGGGCTTTGCGCGCGAACTCGACACCGTCTTTGCCGCGTTGCCCGCTCGGCGCCAGACTCTGCTGTTCTCTGCCACGTTTACCGACGATATCCGTGCCATGGCGGCGGGCATTCTGCGCAGCCCGGTCAATATCAGCGTCAGCCCGCCCAATGCGACGGCCAGCAAGATCAAGCAGTGGGTGGTGCCGGTGGATAAAAGGAACAAGCCCGACCTCTTCATGCATCTTGTGGCCGAGAACAACTGGGAGCACGCGCTGGTGTTCGTCAAAACCCGCAAAGGCGTGGATTACCTGGCGGCCATGCTGGATGAAGCGGGCTATGCGATCGACACCATCCATGGCGACAAACCGCAACCCGCGCGCCTGCGTGCGCTGGAACGCTTCAAGACGGGCGAAGTCAATATGCTGGTCGCCACCGATGTGGCTGCGCGCGGGCTGGATATCGACGACCTGCCGCTGGTGATCAACGTCGATCTGCCGATCGTGGCGCAAGACTATGTGCACCGTATCGGCCGTACCGGCCGCGCGGGCGCCAGCGGCGTGGCGGTGTCCCTGGTGTGTGCCGATGAAGCGCCGCAACTGGCCGCGATCGAAGCGCTGATCCGGCAAACGCTGCCTCGTGAAGAAGAGCCGGGTTTCGAAGCCGAACACCGCGTGCCGGAAACCAGCGCAACGGGGCAGATCATCAAGAAACCCAAAAAGCCCAAGAAGCCCAAAGTACCGCAAGCTGCGTCGGGCGCCATGCAGGCGCCCAGCAAAAAACCGCGCCCGCAAGGTGGCGAAAACAAGCACAATCCGGCGGCGCAGCGTGCTGTAGCCGCGGGGAAAGGCACGAGTTCGTCGAGCGGCAACCCATTCAGCGCTCAGAAGCCACGCAGCAAACCCGCCAGCAAACCGGCTGCGGGTTCACGCAAGCCGGCTGGCAAACTCGCTGGCGGCCGCGGCAAACGTCAACCCTGATTCGTTGGGATGAGTCACGCCAGCCTCGCAACAGGCCGGCGGTTTGCGGCCCCCGCCGGCAGGCAGCGGCGCGGCTTCGGCGCGCATCGGGTCGGCGGGTAACGGCGCACTGAATCCAGGATTCGCAACAACTTCGGGGCCGAACGGACGTTGAAATCGTGCGCAGCGAGCGCCCGATCGAGGTCGTCTCCGGCGAATGTGCCCGCTTCTCACACGAAAGCCGTCATTTGATCGGCATCGCGAACTACCGCTTAGGGTCGTTCGGAATCACCGACCGGCTTACGCTCTGCCTAACCCGCGCGCCATGCCACGCATGGCGCGCAGCCACGCAGGGCCACATCGCTTCACCCGCAACACGGACCGCCCGGCAACACAGTTACAAGATAATTATTGACGCTGGCACTACCCGGCGGTTAGTGTGTGCATCGAAGTTCAAGAAGTTCGATTGCTGTTCATCAATTGCTCGCTCCTCGGCGGTATTCGTTGTCCTCTCCCTCCTTGACGCTTCACGCGCTCTTCAACAGAGCAAATCTCCGTATTTTTTTCTCAAGGATTCTTCATGGATACCGGTATCGTCAAGTGGTTCAACGACAGCAAAGGCTTTGGCTTCATCACTCCGGACAAGGGCGGCGACGACCTGTTCGCTCATTTCTCCGAAATTCGGGCCGACGGCTTCAAGACGCTGGCTGAAAATCAGAAGGTGAGCTTCGAAACGAAGCAAGGCCCGAAGGGTCTGCAAGCGGCTAACATCCAGCCGCTGTAAAGTTTGAAGAACCCGGCCTCCCGAAACGGACGCCGGGTTGCAGCGACACCCTCGCGGAGCTTCGTCTCCCAAAGTTGGCGCGATCGCTCTTAGCTGCATCGGTTATTCAGCAGCTTGCCAAGCGCCACACGCCTCGTTGCACTTCATTCTCCCCTCTGGCTGCAAGGCCCTTTTTTCGCTTTCCGACTGCTTCAGATTCAGCTCGCAATGGCTTTGAATCGGCGCACCCGTGCATATTTCGCACGGCACGCGCGCATTCGCACATCATTATTAAAATTAAAATGCAGAACAAACGAATTCAACAATACAACGGCTATGCCGTCCAACCCTCGGCGCATCGTTTGCCCGACGGTAGTTTTTCATCCAACCTGCTGCTCGAACACACCGATAGCTCGCGCGCCGAAGGCCGCTACCAGTTCTATTCGCTCGATTACTTCACGAGCGAAGCGCAGGCGCTGCAGCACTCGACACGCTGGGCACGCAACTGGGTCGACACGCGCGGTTAAGCGCAACGCCCCCGGTACCGGAAACCCAACGTATCCGAGGCACCGGGGCGCGCTCGACAAAGCGCGCCCAAACATCACTCGAGCGGATCGGAAGTCGACCTAAAGAATGCGGTCCAGCGCGCCGGCGAACCTTGCAACCGCGCCTTCGACGTCATGCAGTTTTTCCAGGCCGAACAGTCCGATGCGGAAGGTCTTGAAATCTTCAGGCTCGTCGCATTGCAGCGGAACGCCGGCCGCGATCTGCAAGCCGACATCGGCGAATTTCTTGCCGGATCGAATGCCGTCATCGTCCGTGTAGCAGACCACGACGCCCGGTGCCTGAAAACCTTCAGCCGCCACGCTCCTGAAACCCTTGTCTGCGAGCAGCGCACGAATGCGCTTGCCGAGCTCGAGCTGCTCCGCTCTCACCTTGTCGAAACCGTATGCGTCGGTTTCCTTGATCACGTCGCGCAGCGTCGCGAGACTGTCCGTAGGCATCGTCGCGTGGTACGCGAACCCGCCGTTCTCGTACGCTTCCATGATCTGCAGCCATTTGCGAAGATCGCACGCGAAACTGGTGCTGGTCGTCGCATCGATTCTTTCGCGGGCGAGCGGGCTGAGCATGACCAGTGCACAGCAGGGTGGCGCACTCCAGCCCTTTTGCGGCGCGCTGATCAGGACATCGACGCCGCTGGCCTGCATATCGACCCAGACCGTACCGGAGGCGATGCAATCCAGTACGAACATGCCGCCGACGGCATGCACGGCGTCGGATACCGCGCGCAAATACGCATCGGGCAACATCATCCCGGATGCGGTTTCGACGTGCGGCGCAAAGACCAGATCCGGCTTGTGCTCCCTGATCGCGGCGACCACCTCGTCGATCGGGGCCGGTGCATAGGCGGCCTGCCTTCCCGGTTCGACCGGGCGTGCCTTCAGCACCGTCGTCTCGGACGGAATGCTGCCCATGTCGAAAATCTGCGACCAGCGGAAACTGAACCAGCCGTTGCGGATGACCACACACTTCTTGTTCGTCGCGAACTGCCGGGCGACGGCTTCCATGCCGAACGTCCCGCTGCCCGGGACGACGACGGCCGACTTCGCGTTGTAGACCTGTTTCAGCGAAGCGGAAATGTCATGCATGACGCCCTGAAAAAGCTGCGACATATGATTGATCGATCGGTCGGTGTAGACCACGGAATATTCGAGGAGCCCGTCGCGGTCGACATCGGGAAGTAAGCCTGGCATGGTCGTCTCCGGTAATAGATGAACAATGGCGTCGGGGCGAGCCGTATCCGTGACGGGGTACCGCTGCACCGATGCAAATTCGTTTTTTTTCTCGACGAAAGCCGATTCTAACGAAGGCCGCCCGCAACCTGGCGCATATTTTGTCTGGTCTCGCGCGCACGCTTGAAGTTGCGCGGCGGCGGCCGGAGCGAAGCGCCGGCGGGCTGCGAAACGGCGCGCCCCCATGCGCGCGCAGCGACGGTATTGAACAGGAGATCGAGAACCACCGGGACGCCGGCCTGCAACACGGCGCCGACGTGATCGACGATCACATCCTTGATGCGCGTTGCACATCGGACATAGTCGTCGATCGACAGAATCTCGCCCGGATAGAGGCGAGCAAGCCAATCGTCTTCGCTGATCGGGATGGTCCGCTCGGCGCTTGCGAGCGTCGCGGTCAGCGTCGATTTTCCGGACGCGATCTTGCCGCATACCATGTGCAGCATGACCGCATCGTTCGATGCCGTCGCGCGATGCGTCGTTTCGGTCTGCCTTTCCAGGCTCTCCATCGATTGCCCGGAAAGCAAAAACCCGCCTTCCGGGCGGGTTGTGATGACATGCATTCAGTCGATGGCTACCCCGCCGGCAATATTGCGGCGCGTCCACGTCACGCCGCCCCGCCACTCTCCTTCGGAAACACCCCCTTGCTCATCGCATCCAGCTGCCGGACGATCTCCGAACGCAACTCGGCCGATACCTCGACGCTGTCGAGCAATTCCGAAATCCACAGCCCGTCGGCCGCGAGCCGGCAGATCATCAGCGTCGCCGCCCGCTCCAGCGGCACGGGATCGGGCCGCGTCCATTCCCGCATCGGCACCGACCATCGCGCGCGCGTCTCCTGCTCGGTAATCATCGACGCGACCAGCACGCGCAGCACATCGGTACTCGCCGCCGGATTGGCCGCGTCGAGCACCGCGTGCAGATAGGCCCGCGCCGCCGCGCCGTCGCCGCCGGGATCCGCCGCCGTCCGCGCGGCCATTTGCGCGGCGAACCGCTCGGTCGCCTGCCCGAACAGCGCATCCAGCAGCCCTTGCTTGTTCGCGAAGTGATATTGCAGCGCGCCTTTCGTCACGCCGGCACGCTCGGCCACCGCATCGAGCGTCAACGCCGCCACGCCGTGATGCGTCGCAATCTCGGATGCCGCCGCCAGCAATTGCGCGCGCACCTGATCCGGCGCTTTTTTCCGCCGCACGCCGGCAGCGGCGGCAGCCACCGGCACCGATGATCCTTCGGATGCCCGCACAGCGGCCGTTCCAGCCGGTTCGACAGGCGCGGACACGTCGTGCGGCGCAGGTTCAAGGCGTTTTTTCATGGTGCGGATGTTAGCACCCGAGGGTCTCGATATAAACATTCCGGCTGGATGGTATGATCCGCCGCATGAACAAACCCGCCCCTTCCCCCTGGTCAGCGCTCGACACCGCCATCGCCCGTGGACGCGACGCGCTCGTGCGTCTTCAGCAGCCCGACGGCAGCTGGTGTTTCGAACTCGAATCCGACGCGACGATCACCGCGGAATACATCCTGATGATGCATTTCATGGACAGGATCGACGACGTCCGCCAGCAGAAGATGGCGCGCTACCTGCGCGCGAACCAGCGGCTCGACACGCATGGCGGATGGGATCTGTACGTCGACGGTGCACCGGACGTGTCGTGCAGCGTGAAGGCGTATTTCGCGCTGAAGGCCGCCGGCGACAGCGAACACGCGCCGCACATGGCCCGCGCGCGCGACGCGATCCTGAAGCTCGGCGGCGCGGCGCGCTCGAACGTGTTCACGCGCATCCTGCTCGCGACGTTCGGCCAGGTGCCGTGGCGCGCGGCCCCGTTCATGCCGATCGAATTCGTGCTGTTCCCGAAGTGGGTGCCGATCTCGATGTACAAGGTCGCGTACTGGGCGCGTACGACGATGGTGCCGCTGCTCGTGCTGTGCTCGCTGAAGGCGCGCGCCCGCAATCCGCGCAACGTTTCGATCCGCGAGCTGTTCGTCACGCCGCCGGACCAGGAACGTCACTACTTCCCGCCCGCGCGCGGCATGCGCAAGCTGTTCCTCGCGCTCGACCGCACGGTCCGCCATCTCGAGCCGCTGATGCCGAAGCGCCTGCGCCGGCGCGCGATCCGCCAGGCGGAGGCGTGGTGCGCGGAACGCATGAACGGCGAGGACGGGCTCGGCGGCATCTTCCCGCCGATCGTGTACAGCTACCAGATGATGGAAGTGCTCGGCTATCCGGACGATCATCCGCTGCGACGCGATTGCGAAAACGCGTTGGAAAAGCTGCTGGTCGCGCGGCCGGACAGCAGCGTGTACTGCCAGCCGTGCCTGTCGCCGGTGTGGGACACCGCATGGAGCACGATGGCGCTCGAGCAGGCGCGCGGCGTGGCAGTGCCGGAAGGCGGCGAGCCGGCCGGCGCGCTGCGCGAACTCGACGAACGCATCGCGCGCGCGTACGACTGGCTGGCCGAGCGCCAGGTGAACGACCTGCGCGGCGACTGGATCGAGAACGCGCCGGCCGATACGGAGCCGGGCGGATGGGCATTCCAGTACGCGAACCCGTACTACCCCGACATCGACGACAGCGCGCTCGTCACCGCGATGCTCGATCGCCGCGGCCGCACGCATCGCAACGCGGACGGCACGAACCCGTATGCGCCGCGCGTCGCGCGCGCGCTCGACTGGATGCGCGGGCTGCAATCGCGCAACGGCGGCTTCGCGGCCTTCGACGCCGACTGCGACCGCATGTACCTGAACGCGATCCCGTTCGCCGATCACGGCGCGCTGCTCGATCCGCCGACCGAAGACGTGTCGGGCCGCGTGCTGCTGTGCTTCGGCGTGACGAAGCGCGCGGACGACCGCGCGGCGCTTGCGCGCTGCATCGACTACGTGAAGCGCACGCAGCAGCCCGACGGCAGCTGGTGGGGTCGCTGGGGCACGAACTACCTGTACGGCACGTGGAGCGTGCTGGCCGGCCTCGCGCTTGCCGGCGAGGACAAGTCGCAGCCGTACATCGCCCGCGCGCTCGACTGGCTGCGCGCACGGCAGCACGCGGACGGCGGCTGGGGCGAGACGAACGACAGCTACATCGACCCGAAGCTCGCCGGCACCAATTCCGGCGAGAGCACGTCGAACTGCACCGCGTGGGCGCTGCTCGCGCAGATGGCGTTCGGTGACTGCGAATCCGATTCGGTGAAGCGCGGCATCGCGTATCTGCAGTCGGTGCAACAGGACGACGGTTTCTGGTGGCACCGCTCGCACAATGCGCCGGGCTTTCCGCGCATCTTCTATCTGAAGTATCACGGCTATACCGCGTACTTCCCGCTGTGGGCGCTTGCGCGTTATCGGCGGCTCGCGGGCGCTGCGTCATCGCCGGGCTCGACCGTGCGCGGTACGATGGCAGTGGAAACAACCGACACGGCAGTCGCCTGAGCGACGCCGCGCCGGCGCGCTCCACTCCACCCAACTCGACGAAGCATGCCGATCATGATCGACGTTTCATCCATTACCGACGCGCTCACCCCGAGCGGCGAGCCGACGCAGTACCACGTGTCGCCCGAGAAGCTGATTTCGGGCGATCCGCTGCAAACGCTCACGCCCGGCTTCGCGAGCCCGTGCGGCCGTTTCTCGACCGGCATCTGGGAAAGCACGCCGGGTTGCTGGCACGTCGCGTACACCGAAGCAGAATACTGCGAGATCCTGGAAGGCACGTCCGTGATCACCGACCTGGAGGGCAACAGGAAGACCCTGCGTGCCGGCCATCGTTTCGTGATTCCGCCGGGTTTTCGCGGCACGTGGGAAGTCGTCGAACGCACGCGCAAGATCTTCGTCGCGTACGACGAACAACCGCCCGAGTAAGCGGCGGCGCTTCGTCCGCCGCCGGAGGCGTTACCGGCCGCCGCCGAGCGACTCGAGAATCCGGTATGCCGTCTTCACTCGATCCTCGATCGGGAAGCTGCGGTTCGCGAGCATCACGATCGCGATCCGCTTCGCGGGGACGAACGCGACATACGTGCTGAAGCCGTTGGTCGAGCCCGTCTTGTTGATCCATGTGTCCGGGTTCGGCGCGAGCGGCGGCTTGATCGCGCTGGCCGGCGTCGCATCGAACAGCATCTTCGGCGCGTTGCCTGCGAGCAGCGTCGGCAGCGCGACCGGATACGGATACTGCTCCCAGATCAGGTCCTGCGTCAGCGGCCCTGCACGGAAATAGCCGGTGTGCGTGCGCTCGATCGCGCGCTGCAGCCGCGGCGCCGTTTCGATCAGCCCCATGTTCGCCTGCACGAAACGCAGCAGGTCGGCCGCCGTGGTCCGGACGCCGTACGCCGGCTGCCACAGCATGCCGCC
The DNA here is from genome assembly GCF_047978125.1 of Burkholderia sp. LFS061. Taxonomy (NCBI): domain Bacteria; kingdom Pseudomonadati; phylum Pseudomonadota; class Betaproteobacteria; order Burkholderiales; family Burkholderiaceae; genus Burkholderia; species Burkholderia sp. LFS061. Next base: position 134,269 of record NZ_JBFPFS010000007.1, read on the forward strand.
AGTCATCCGGATCGGCTTGCCGTCCTGCGTATAGCCCTGCGCATAATCGGCCGTGCGCGCATCGGGCACGTTGATATACGTGTGCGTCATCCCGAGCGCGGGAAAGAGCCGCTGCTCCATCAGCACCGAGAAATCGCGGTTCATCGCCTTCGCGGTGAGCCACCCGAGCATCCCGATCGCGACGTTCGAATACGTGCGGCGCGTGCCCGGCGCATACGCAGGCCGCCACGCGTCGAGATAGCGGATCAGGCCGGCATCGTCGCGGATGCTGTCGGGCACCTGCAGCGGCATGCCGCCGGGCGTGTGCGTACCGAGCTCGAGCAACGTCACGCCGCCGAACGGCTTGCCCTGCATTGCGGGCAGGTACTTGGCCGCAGGGTCCGACAGCGACAGCTCGCCGCCCTCCTGCGCATCGGACGCGAGCGTCGCGGTCAGCGTCTTGCTGACGGAGCCGATCTCGAACAGCGTGTCGCCGGTGACGGGCTTGCCGGTTTGCGTCGACATCACGCCGTAGTCGAACACGTAGGGCTTGCCGTCGGCGACGATGCCGATCGCCATGCCGGGAATGGCGTACTGCTTCATCAGCGGCGCGACATGGCGGGTCACGGTTGCGTGGATGTCGTTCTGCGTGAATGCGGCCGCGCGGCCGGCCATGGCGGTGGCGCACGCAGCGACGAACAGGGTCGCGGCGAAGCGTGTCGCGTCGAATCGCATGGTTGCGGTTCCTTTGATATCGGATGGTTGCATGAACAACGGATTCGGCCGCGCCGCGCGGAAATCGCGGCGGTCGGCCAGTCGAAGCATGACTATCCATTACCGGCCGGCCGCGCACAATCGACGATATGTTGCGCGAGCCTAAAGAAAAACTTATGAAATGCACGAAGCGCCGGATCGCACCGCTGCAACCCCGAATCGCTCGACGGTTTGCCGGAAAAACCTGTCGGTTTTAACGGCATTCAATCCGGCAGCCGAATGGCGCTGCATCGAAAATCGATGAAAAAGAGATAAGTCTTGTCAGATTGGCAAACGCCGGCGCGCCGCGCGATTGATTCGTCCGCGCGGATCGCAGTAAACTCGCGGCAGCAAAAAATAAAATTCGTCCTGAGAGAAACCATGAATCGCCATTCCTCGATCGCCCGCTCCCGCGTCATTGGCCGCCGCGCGGTCGCGTGATTTTCACGCGTCGACCGACCTGCATCGGGCACCCGCAATACCGCCGCGTATCGCGCCCGCATGCCCTCCAGCACGCAAGCCAAAAACCTCCAGGGTCCCGCCCGCGGACGCCCTGCCTGACCGGAGAGTGACCCCGTGACCGAAACCGTCGCCGCGTCCGCCTATCGGCCGCGCGATGTCGTCAACGCGCCCGACATCAAGGCGGCCATCGCGCGCCGCAGCGCCGAGCGCGGCGATCCGGCCGACATCCGCGCGTGGCTCGGCAACCATTTCTTCCGCTGGGTCGTCGGCGCGTTCGAGCAGGCGCGGCCGCTCGATTCGCTCGCCGATTACCGCGCGCTCGCCGGCGCCGACCGGCCTGCGCCCGACTGGCTCGTGCGCCGGTTCCGCACGCAACCGGCATCCGGCTGCGTCAACGGCGCGGCGGTCGAGCCGAAGCCGCTCTACTTCATCGATCCCGAGCACATGCTGCTGATCGACCGCGAGCGCGTGCTGGTCGAATTCCTGCGCTCACGCGCCGGCACGCGGCTCGCGCAGAAACTGCAGCGCATCACGTGCGCGATGGCGCTCGACATGCGGGAGCGCGAACACCAGCGGATGCAGGCGCGCCGCGACAAGGGCTGGGTGCCGAGCAGCGGCCTCGCGCTACGCGAGGTGCTGCGCACGCCGAACGGGATCGTCTTCGAATTCGCCGGCGATCATGCGGCGCTGCGCGAGGAGCTGGCTTACGAGTCGTACTACATGCAGCACTGTCTCGGCCAGTTCGCGGATCGCCGCCGGCTGCGCGGCGGGTACGGCGAGCAGTATGCGCAAGCCGCGCAGGACGGCCGGCTGCGCCTGTTCACGCTGCGCGGCGCGGGCAACCAGCCGCACGTGACGATCAGCCTGTCGGTGACCGGCGACGGCCTGCGCATCGACCAGATCAAGGGCAAGCAGAACCGCCATCCGGTGCGCCGCTATGCGGATGACGTGCGCCAGTTCCTGCGCACGCTCGCGCCGCGCGGCGAGCGTCATCCGGATTGCGAGGGCATGGGCCTCGTGTTCGAGCCGGACACGCCGGGCGCGGCCACCGGCGAATGGACCTTCGTCACCGACGTGCGCTCGCCCGACCATCTGCTGAGCGTAATGAGCGAGAACTTCCACCTGATCGAGCATTTCGCGCAGCCGCCGGCCGTGCTGCAATGGCTGCTGCTACGCAACGCGCCGTACGCGCTCGGTCAGCTTCGGCAAATCGACCCGGCCGTCGCAGCGGCCGCGCGCCACGCGTTGCCGGGCGATGCGCTGCCGGCCGCGCGCGAACCTGATGCACCTCGGGCAGCGGCCGCCTTCTCGATCGAGGGCATTCCGATCGATCCCGCGCTGTGCGCGGCGTTCGCGCTGCCCTCAACAGCGGCCGGGAGCCCGTCATGCTGAAACTGCTGATCGGCGCGGCCGTGCTGTGGCTCGTGCGGTACGTGTGGCGTTCGTTGCGAATCGCCGCGCGGATGGTGCGCGAAGTCGACGCCGACCAGGCCGCGGGCACCGACCGCGCGGTGCCGGTCCGGCAGACCGCCGCGGTTTCGTTCGCCCGCACGCTCGCCGACCAGGCGCCGCCGAATCGCCGCCGCTGGTCGCTCGCACTTGCCGACATCCTGCTGATCCGCAACGGGCTGCGCTGCGATTGCGACGACCTCGTGTACGCGCTGCCCGACACGCAGCGCGAACAGCTCGCCCGCCAGTTGCGGCGCGAACTCGACCTGCCGGCCGACCTGCCCGAGTGGCAGATCGTGCAGCGCGTTGCGCCGATCCTCGCGGGCTGGATACGCGGTGTCGGCCGCTCGCACGAAGGCTTCTACGAACAGCTTGCGGCCGTCGGGCGCGTGCGCGACGCGCTGGCGTTCGATTGCGCGCGCACCGCGTTTCTCGTGCGCTGCATCGCGCTGCTCGGCTGGGCGTCCGAACAGCAGGCGTGGGTCGTGCTGCTGCTCAATGCGCAGCGCGCGCAGGACAGCTTCGACAGCTGGGAAGACTTCGGGCTCGCGTATGCGCGGGCGCGCCAGCACTGGTTGCGCGGCAGCGGCCAGAACGGCCCCGCGTCGTCGCGCGCCACGCAGGAAGTGCGCGAGCACCTGCGCAATCCGTCCGGAAACTGGCTTTCGCTGCCGTGGAAGCGCTACCGCATCTTCGATCCCCAACCCGTTTCGTCATGACCGCCGACCCCGACATGTCCTCAGCCCCCGCCGACCTGATTCCGCCCGCGAAGTCCCGATGGTTCATCTGCGACGTCGACGCGCTGCTGCGCGCGGACGATTTTGCCGCCCTCGACACGCAGCTCGACGCCGCGCTCGCCGCCAGCTTCGCCGACCGCACGGCCGAAGCGCTGTACGTCGACGCGCTGCCGGCCGACGTGCAGCCGTGCATCGAAGCCGGCGCCGAAGGCCTCGCGCGCCTGCGCGCCTGGCAGGCCGCGAACCCGAAATCCGCGCACGCGTGGCTGTGCGAGGCGCATTACTGGCACCACTGGGCGTACGAGTACCGCGGCTCCGGCTGGGCCGAGACGGTGACAGAAACCGGCTGGATCTGCGCGCATGCGTGCGCAACGCTGACGATCGTCGCCGCGCTGCGCGCGCTCGTGCTCGCGCCGACGATGTGGAGCGCGCCGAAGGTGATCTTCACGAGCGTGTCGTCGTTCGACGAACCCGAGTGGCTCACGCAACTCGTGCAACAGCGGCGCTGGCCCGTGACCGAGCTGCACCTGAACGTCGGCGCCCACGACGAGGCCACTCGCGCCGAACTGCAGGGCATGCTCGCGCGTTCGGGGCTGAACCCCGGCGTACCCGTCGCCTGCCCTGCGGAATTTCCGGAAGCGCTGCCCGGCCCCGTCCAGGGCAAGAAGCTGCGCAAGGGCAAGTGGTACTGGATGGAAGCGACGCTGCACATTCACCCGCACCAGTTTTTCCCGATGCGCACGTTCATCTGGTACATGCAGCCGCGCTGGGGCGGCTCGCACGACCACGTCCGCGCGTTCGTCGATTCCGACGCGTGCGCGCACCTCGACGCGGTCGAGAAGGACCGGCTGCGCCACGAGATCTGGCGCGACGACCATATCGGCAATACGCTCGATTCGAATGACGACGACGACGATGCACGCCGCGCGATGGCCGCGACGCTCGCGCGGGCCAAGGCCGCGCTGCATCCGTATCACCGCTGGGAAACGCTGCACTGGCTCGCGCACAGTCATTTCATGCGCAGCGAATACGAGCAGGCTTACGCGCGCCTGCGGGAAGCCGAGCGCGATCAGCCGATCGACGACAACCACGCGATGGCAATGGGCGTACGGCTCGCGCTCGACCTCGATCCGCAGGGCACCTGGCTGACCGGCGCGATCGAACGCGCATCGGATGCGCGTGCATGCACGTCGGCGATGATCCTGCGCGGCTACGCCCATCGCACCGGCACGTTCGGCTTCGCGCAGGACGACGCACGCGGCGATGCGTGGCTCGAAGCCGCGCGTGTGAACGAGCCGGGCTCGCTCGCATGGAACCAGCTCGCGTCGGCGATGCGCGACGAAGGCCGTCGGCCCGCCGACGCCGTCGCGCTGTGCGAGCTCGGCCATGAAGCGGGCGGCGATTCGTGCGGCTACCTGCTCGGCTGCTTCTACGAAGACGGCATGCACGTCACGCAGGATCTGTATCGCGCCGCCCATTACTTCCGCGAGTCGGTCGACGACGGCGGCAACATGGCCGCGTACAAGCTCGCGTTTGCGTACTATCACATCGCGGGCGCCAGCAAGGACGAAGCCGAACGCACGCGCATGCAGGTCGAAGCCGTCGAGGCCGCGCGCATGGCGCACGAGATGGGGCATACCGAGGGCCTCGAGACGATGCTGATGTTCATCGCCGACGTCGACGATCTCCCGTCGCGCCATCGTTACGTCGACGAACTGCGCCGCCATGCGGAAGACGGCCATCCGGCGGCGATGGCCGCGTTGTCGTCGATCCTGGCCGACAGCCGCGACAAATCGCTCTACAACTATCGCGAAAGCGTGCGCTGGATCATGGGCGCCCAGGCGATCGCGCCGGACGACGAATACGTGCGCAACATCACGCGCCTGCGTCACGAGGACGGCATGCTCGGCAAGCTGCTGTACAAGCTGCACCGCAAGCAGATCAAGGCGCACGAGATTCCCGGCAACGACAACGCGATGGTCTGAGCACGGGCGACGAACGCGCGCACCCATCGACGGCGCGCGCGGGCCGCACGAGCGGTCAGCCCGGCAGCCGGTCGAGGAAGGCCAGCATCGCCGCGTTGAATCGCGCGGGCCGCTGCAGCGGCGCGAAGTGGCTCACGCCGGGCAGGATCGTCAGCGTCGCGCCCGGAATCGTGCGCGCCAGATACGCCGCATGCTCGGGCCGGATGAATTCGTCGTGCTCGCCCTGTACGATCGTCACCGGCACCGCGATCGCCGCGAGATCCTGTGCGCTGTAATTCGGTTGCGTGCGCATCATTTCGCTGACGGCCGAAACGAATGCATCGAACTGGTCCGGCGTTGCGGACAGTTGCGCATAGTCCTTCCGGTGGCGCGCGAAGCAGCGGTCGATCAGCGGGCTCGGCACCATCTCCTTCGTGCCGCCCGGGTCCATGTTGCACGCGAAGAAGAACACGCCGGCCGCGCGCTCCGGCACACGGGCCGCCAGCACGAGTGCGGTGCATGCGCCGTCGCTCCAGCCGACGAAGCGTGCGCGGTCGACGTGCAGCGCGTCCAGGACCGCAAGCACGTCCGACGCCATGCGTTCATAGGAATACGGTTGGTCGTCGCGCGTGCTGCGGCCGTGGCCGCGGCTGTCGATCAGGATCGCGCGGTAGCCGGCCGCGAGCAGCGCCGGCACCTGGTTGCCCCAGTTGCCGCCGTGGCCGAGGCCGCCGTGCAGCAGCACGACGGGCGGGCCGTGGCCGAACGACGCGTGCCAGATGCGCGCGCCGTCGTGTTCCAGCCATCCTTGCGCATCGGCCGCCGGCAGCGGCGTGTCGCCGTGCGCGTCGAAGCGGACGAGTTCGTCGTCGTCGAGTTCCGCATGCATCGTTCTGCCGTCCTTTCGAGGGAGACGAGCTTGCGATTGTAATGCGCGCGGCCGACGCGGCATTGACGGCCGCGCGCAGCCGGAAACCGTCAGGCCTGCGTCGACACCAGCCCGCCCGCCGACGAGCCGCCCGACTTCTCGATCGCCGCCGACAGCTGCGAGATCGCCGTCGCCAATGCCGCCGAGATCGCGCTGGCCTCCGCGCTCAGCGACTGCTGTTCGACCGCCGCGGCCGGGTCGTCCTTAGCGCGCTGGGCGGCGCTCGCCATTTGCCGCTCGAGCGTCGCGAGCTGCTTCTGCAGCCGTTCGATCAGCGCCTTCAACTGGCTGACTGCCGGGCTTTCCGACGACGCGCCCGATGCGCCGAGCGTTTCGCCGGTGCCGCCGGTCGAACTCTTCGCGCCGGTGGTACTCGTCGTGCCGGTGGTACCCGCGGTATCCGTTGCGCCGTCGGCGGATGATGTCGTGGCCGATGCGCCCGGCGCGTTTGCTGTAACGCTGCCGTCCGCCAGTGGGGATCGCGCGGTCGTGGAAAAATCGATCTGCATCGTGTCGGTCCGTATGTCGGTAAACAAGTCGTGACGGGGTGGCATGAAATGCCTTCCGACTCGTTTACGTCATTCGTCACACGAAACTTGAGTATCGGGGTCGGACGGATTCCGCGGTTTCCGCGGTAGATCGCGGCACTCAAGTCGCGAAAGGGCCAGATTAGCGGCGAAACGACGCTGGTAAAATTGCCGTTTCGCCGGGCGGATCCGCGCGTCGACGGCCTGCGGGCACGGTCGCGCAACGCCGCCGGGTTCGACTCCCGCCCTTCCGGGCGTGGCACGTGAGCGTGCCGCGCCGCCGTCGCGGCTTCGCGGGTCACCCTCTCCGTCCGCCTTCGTGCACCGCTCGCCGGGCGGCGCCCACTTCATTACGCATTCGAGGAACAGACGATGGCCCGCATCGGCGCCTTCTGCATCACGACGTGGCTTGCCGCCGCGATTCTCTACTTCGGCCAGCATTCCGTTGCGATGATCGCGCTCAGCGGTGTCGTCGTATTCGGCGGGTTCGATCTGCTGCGGCCGTAACGCGCATCGACAGGCGCCTGGAAAATCCGGGCGCCGCATGAATGCACGGAGGTGAACGAACCGGCGCCCCGCGCGTCAGCGCGGCAACGTCCTCAACGAAGACGGCCCGCCGGTCAGCGCGATACGCTTGCCCGTATCGCGCAGCTTGCCGCCTTCCACCGCATAAAGCGCAAGCTGCCGTTCGACGTTGAACTGCACGATCACGTGCCGGTTGTCGGCGGTAAACACGATGCCCTGCGCGGCTTCGCCGCCGGGCAACTCGTTGGTCTGCACGGCGTGCCCGTCGCGGATCTCGAACAGCAGCACCTTGCCGAGCTTGCGGCGGCCCGGATTATCGGACGTCAGGTTCGAGCCGTCCATCGCCTGCACGGCGATCCATTTCCCGTTCGGCGAAATCGCGACGCCTTCCGGCAGCGACGGCACCGTCAGGTACTGGACCGTCCGGAACGGCACGCGCGACACGTCGATCAGCGCGACCGTATCGGCGTCGCCCGCGAGCGTGCCCGTATAGCCCGGCAGCCCCGCGAGCCCGACGTTGCTGACGACCGCCCAGCGGTTGTCGCTCGACACGTCGATCGTGTAAGGCGCGACGCCCGTGCTCAGGCGCGTGCCGCTGTCGGTCACCTTGCCGTCGTCGACGTTCAGCACCGCGACGCCCTGCTCGTCGCGCAGCGACACGAGCGCATGCTTGCCGTCGTGCGTGAAGCTGATCCCTGCGAGCCGCTTCTTGCCAATCTTAAGGTTGCCGTCGAGCGTCACGTGCGTGTCGTCGATGCGCAGGATCGATACGCTGCCGTCGACATTGGCGACAAGCGCGAGCCGGCCCGAACGGTCGATCGCGATCCCTTGCGGATGCGTGCCAAGCTCGATGCGCGTGATCGCGGGCGGTGCGGCGTCGAGATTCACGACCTGCAGGAACGTGTCGAACAGGAGCTGCTTCGCGGCCGCGTCGTAGCGCGTCGGCGCGCCGACGAGCGCGAGCTTCGCGTCGGGCGTGATCGCGACGGCCTGCGGCGGCCCCTGGATGCCGTTCTCGACGTCGACCTGCAATGCGACTTTCGGCGGGAACGTGCTGGCGTCGAGCAGCGTCAGCGTGTCGGCGGGAGGTGAGGCGAGGAAGGTGTCGCGGCCCTCGACGCGCTGGTACTTGCCGTCGTTGCCGGACACGATCCAGTCGGCGGCGTGCACGGCGACGGCCGTCGTGGCGAGGGTCAGCGCGGCGAGCAGGCGCGCGCTGCGCAGGCGGAAAGGATTCGAATGCATGGCGGTCGATTCTCCGGATCGGTTGCGGACGCAATGGATTGCACGACCCTGCTGCTCGACGGGCCGCTGCCATCGCATGATGCCCGAAAGCGTGCGAATCCGGCGTCTCGCACCCCGCTCCGTCAGGCCGCCGGTGACGCGCCCGGCCCCCACCGATCGACGTTGTCGAGCGGATACACGGGCCGCGCGAGCCGCTCGTAGCGAAACAGCCCGTAGTCCGAGCCCGTCACGCCGCAGCTGTCGCATTCGACCAGCGCGGCTGCGATCGGCACGAACACCGGCCGGCAATACATCCGCGATTTCAGCAGCAGGAAGCGCGCACGGCGCGGATCGACGCCGACGCTCTCGAACACGCCGAGATCCCACGGCTCCTGCGTGCGCTCGGTAACGACGAGCGTCGCCGCGCCGATGTCGAGCACCGCCGTGCGGCCCATGTACGCGCGCTGGCCCGTATAGGTCGGCCCCGTGATCACGTATTCGCCGTCGGTAATCGCGCGCACGACGCCAGTCGCGCGAAACGGCTCGCGCCGCACGCCGCCGTGCGACGGCAGCCGGTTGCCGACCGGCACCGTGACGGTCGCGCCGACACCCGCATCGATCAGCGCCGCGACCGCTTGCGGGTCGCACAGCGGCCCGCTGACGATCCCGTCGAGCCCCTGCGCGAGCGCTTCTTCGAGCAGGTCCATCGTGTCGCACGGGCCGCCCGACATGCAGTTGTCGCCGTGATCGAGCATCAGCACCGGGCGGTCCGCGCCGCGCGCGAGCGCCGCGGCCTGCGCGACCGACTCCGCGAGCGGCGCGCTGCGGTAGACGAATTCGTCGCGTGCCTCCCAGATCTGCCGCGCGATACGCTCGGCGACGGCATCGGCCACCGCGCGATCAGCGTCGCCGACCACGACGACGCTGATGCACGGCGCGGGAATGTCCGCGAGCGAGAAACCCGAAAGCACCGACACGGCGAGCACGCCGCCGGCCTCGGCCTCGGCCGCGCGCGCGGCCTCCACCGCGCGCCTCATCGCGCCTTCGGCGCTCGCGCTGCGCAGCGTCGACGTCATCAGCGGCGGTTGCCGCCACGCAAGCACCGGCCGCGCGCGACCATGAAGCCGGTCGAGCAGCACGCGCGCCGCATGCTCGCCCGTCTCATACATGTCGACATGCGGATAGGTCTTGAAGCTGACGATCACGTCCGCGTGGTCGATCATCTTCTGCGTGACGTTCGCATGCAGGTCGAGTGCGACCGCGATCGGCGCGTCGGGCAGCGCCGCGCGCACGCGCGCGAGCAGGTCGCCCTCGCCGTCCGCGCTCTGCTCGGCGACCATCGCGCCGTGCAGGTCGAGCATCACCGCGTCGCAGCCGGGCGCGGCCGCGACGATCGCCTCGCAGATCGCCGCATACGCATCGGCCGCAACCGGCCCGCTCGGGTTCGCGGCCGCCGACACCGGCGTCACGATTTCAGCGCCTTCACGCGCGGCCGCATCGATGAACGCGGCCATCGCGGTACGCATCCCGTGGTTCGCGCGATACGCGTCGTCGCCCCAATCGGGGCCGTTGCGGCCGAACGCGGCAAGCGGCGTCGGCACCGGCGAGAACGTGTTGGTCTCGTGGTTCATCCGGGCGATCAGGATCTTCATCGTGCGCCACCTTCCGCGACCCCGGCAGCGCCCAGCATCGCCTGCAGCAGCACGTTGCAGCCGGCTTCCAGATGCACCGGATCGGCGTCCTCGATCTCGTTGTGGCTGATCCCGTCCTTGCACGGCACGAAGATCATCGCGGTCGGCGCAACGCGCGCGAGATACACGGCGTCGTGGCCCGCGCCGCTGATCACGTTCATCGACGACAGCCCGAGCGCGCTCGCGCCGGCCCGAACCTGCCCGACCAGCGTCGCGTCGAACGGCTGCGGCGGGAAGTACACGACCTGCTCGACGTCGATCCGCATGCCGGCCGATGTGCCCAGGTCGGCGCACGTCGCGCGCAGTTGCGCATCCATCGCCGCGAGCGTCGCATCGTCGGCCGCGCGCAGGTCGACGGTCAGCGTCACGCGGCCCGGAATCACGTTGCGCGAATTCGGGTACACGTCGACCCAGCCGACCGTGCCGCGTCCGTGAGGCGGATGCGCGCGCGCGATGCCGTTCACCGCGCGCACGAGATCGGCCGCGACCAGCAGCGCGTCGCGCCGCAGCTCCATCGGCGTCGGGCCCGCGTGCGCCTCCATCCCGTGCACGGTGACGTCATACCAGCGCTGCCCGAGCGCGCCCTCGACCACGCCGATCGTCGTGTCGTGCGCCTCCAGCACCGGCCCCTGCTCGATATGCGCTTCGAAATACGCGCCGACCGGATGCGCGTCGCGCCCACCGTCCACATCGCCCGCATAGCCGATCGCGACGAGCGCGTCGCGCACCGACACGCCGTCGCGGTCACACTGCGCGAGCGCATGGTCGAGCGTGAACGCACCCGCGAACACGCCGGAGCCCATCATCACGGGCACGAAGCGCGAGCCTTCCTCGTTGGTCCAGACGGCGACCTCGAGCGGCGCACGCGTTCGCACGCCCGCGTCGTCGAGCGTGCGCAGCACTTCGAGGCCCGCAAGTACTCCGTAGTTGCCGTCGAACTTGCCGCCGGTCGGCTGCGTGTCGATATGGCTGCCCGTCGTCACGGGCGGCAGGTCGTCGCGTTCGCCCGCACGCCGCGCGAAGATGTTGCCGATCGCGTCGACACGCACCGTGCAGCCGGTTTCCTTCGCCCATGCGACGAACAGGCTGCGCGCCTCGCGATCGAGTTCGGTGAGCGCGAGTCGGCACACGCCTCCTTTGTCGGTCGCGCCGATCCGCGCGAGACGCATCAGGCTGTCCCACAGCCGCGCGCCGTCGACGCGCAAGCCGGACGCCGCGACGCCCGGTGTCGAATCCTGAACTTGCATCGATGGAATTCCTCGCAATGAAAAGGCACGGCGCTTACGCGACGCCGACGCCCAGGTAACGGTCCTTCACCTCGTGATCGGCGGCGAACGCCGCGTTGCTGCCTTCGTAGACGATCACGCCCTGTTCGATCACGAAGTGGCGGTCCGCAAGCCGTGTGCACACTTCGAGGTTCTGTTCGACGAGCAGGATCGCGACGCCGGCCGCCTTGATCCGCTTCAACTGCTCGACGATCTCCTCGACGATCACCGGTGCGAGCCCCTCGACCGGCTCGTCGAGCATCAGCAGCCGCGGGTGGTTCATCAGCGCGCGGCCGATCGCGAGCATCTGCTGCTCGCCGCCCGACAGCTGCGCGCCGCCGTTGCGGCGGCGCTCCTTCAGGCGCGGAAAGATCCGGTAGATATCGTCGAGCTGCCACGGCGAATCGCGGCGCGCGCCGAGCCGCAGGTTTTCCTCGACCGACAGCAGCCGGAAAATCCCGCGATGCTCGGGCACGAAGCACAGGCCGCGCGCGGCGATCCGGTGCGCGGGCTGCCCCGCGATCGGCCGGCCCGCGAACGTCAGCGTGCCGCCGGTCGGCGCGACGACGCCCGCGATCGTCTTGAGCGTCGTCGACTTGCCCGCGCCGTTGCGGCCGAGCAGCGTCACCGTCTCGCCTTCGTTCACGTTCAGCGTCATGCCTTGCAGGACGTGGCTCTTGCCGTAGCACGCATGGACCTCCTTTACGTCGAGCATCATGCGCGGCCTCCCGTGATCATGTTGCCGAGATACGCACTGCGCACGCGCTCGTCGCCGCGAATCGCGTCGGGCTTGCCTTCGACCAGCACGCGGCCCTGCTGCATCACCGTGATCGTGTCCGAGATGTCCATCACGATTCCCATGTTGTGTTCGATCAGCACGACCGTGTAGTCGTCGCGCAGGCCGCGGATCAGCGCCTTCATGTCGTCGAGATCGTCGATCCCCATACCCGACGTCGGCTCGTCGAGAAAGATCGCGCGCGGCCGCGCCGCCAGCGCCATCCCGACCTCGAGCCGGCGCTGCTGGCCGTGCGACAGCACGCCGGCCGCCGTGTCGGCGAAGCGCTGCAGGCCGAGCCGCTCGAGCACGTCGTCGACGATGCCGTCGTGCGCGAGCGCACCGCGCGGCGGCGTCCACGGATTCAGCGCGCGCCGCGATTCGACGCCCTGTGCGGCAACCCGCAGGTTCTCGCGCACGCTCAGGTTCGGAAACAGGCTCGTCACCTGGAACGAGCGTGCGATGCCGCGCCGCACGCGCTTGTGATCGGGTTCGCGCGACACGTCGTGACCGTCGAACAGGATCGAGCCCGACGTGATCGGCAGCGTGCCCGTCAGCGTATGGAACAGCGTCGTCTTGCCCGCGCCGTTCGGGCCGATCACCGAATGCACGGTGCGCGGCATGATCCGCAGATCGACGCCGCCCAGCGCCGTGAACTTGCCGTAGCGCTTGACGACGCCGCGCGCCTCGAGAATCGCTTCGCTCATTGCTGCTCCCTCGCATCGGTCGCCGTGCCATCGGTGCGCCGCAGCTTCGCCGCGACGCGTTCGCCCAGCCCCCACAACCCGCGCTGCATGAACAGGCTGACCGCGATCAGCACGAGGCCGAGCAGCAGCAGCCAGCGCGGCCACAGCGTCGACAGCCAGTCCGCGAACAGCACGTAGAACGCCGCGCCGAGCACCGACGCGAACAGGTTGCCGGTGCCGCCGATCACCGTCATCACGAGGATCATCTCGCTCGTGTGATAGTCGATGTTCGACAGCGGCGCGATGCCCGTCATCAACGCGTGCAGCGCACCCGCGAGGCCCGTGACCGCACCCGAGATCACGAACGCCGCGAGCTTGAAGCGCTTCACGTCGTAACCGGCCGCCGCCGCGCGCGCCTCGTTGTCGCGGATCGCGAGCAGCGTACGGCCGAACACCGAGCGCGACACGCGCAGCAGCAGCCAGAACACCGCGACGAACAGCACTGCGACGAAGCCGTAGTAGCGCCACGGCGAATCGAGCGAAACGAGCGGATGCCCGAACGCGGCGAGCGCGGGGCGCGGGATGTCGAGCAGCCCGTTGTCGCCGCCCGTGACGTCCGGCGTCGTATAGGCGAGAAAGTAGAACAGCTGCCCGAACGCGAGCGTCAGCATCACGAAATAGGTGCCGCGCTGCCGGATCGAGAACCAGCCGACGAGCGCTGCCGCGACGGCGCCGAGCGCGGCGGCAGAGAGCAGCGCGACGCTCACCGACGCGACGCCGCGCGTCAGCACGAGCCCCGCCGCGTAGCTGCCGAGCCCGAAGAAGATGCCCTGCCCGAACGACAACAGCCCCGTGTAGCCGAGCAGCAGGTTGCAGCCGAGCGCGGCGAGCGCGAACACCAGCACTTCGGTCGCGAGCGATCCCGAGCTCAACACGAGCGGCAGCACGCAGGCCACGGCCACCGCGAGCCAGCCTTCCGGGCGTTGCAACGCGGCGCGCCATGCCGGCGCGCGCTGCGAGGCCGCCGCCCCCGGCGGCAGCGGTTTCGACGATTCGATCATGCGGCCCTCCCCAGCAACCCGTTCGGACGCAACAGCAACACGGCCGCCATCGCGACGTAGATCATCAATCGCGCGCCTTCCGGCCACAGCGTGCTCATCAGGCTCTGCACGATGCCGACCAGCAACCCGCCGACGAGCGCGCCGAGAAAATTCCCCATCCCGCCGACGACGACCACGACGAACGCGACGCCGAGCGCCTCAATGCCCATGAACGGATCGACACCGCGGATCGGCGCGGCGAGCACGCCCGCGAGTGCCGCCGTCGCCGCGCCGAGCGCGAACACGAGGCTGAACACGCGCGTCACGTTGATGCCGAGCAGCGAGACCATCTCCGTCGATTCGCTGCCCGCGCGCACCGTGCTGCCGAGCCGCGTGCCTTCGAGCACCCACCACAGCAAGGCGGCGAGCACGGCCGTGAACGCGATCACGAACAGCCGGTATTTCGGGTAGACGAAGCCGCCCCAGATCACGACGCCGTTCAGCGCGTCGGGCGGCGGCACGTTGTCGCCGAGCAGGCCCCATGCGAGGATCGCGCACTCCTGCAGCACGAGCGCGAGCCCGACCGTCGCCAGGATGTGGAATTCATGCTGCTGCGCATACACATGACGCAGCACGAGCTTTTCGACGCCCCATGCGAACGCGCCGACGACGAGCGGCACGACCGCGAGCGCGACCCAGAAATTCGCCGACCATTGCAGCGCCTGGTAGCAGAGATATGCACCGAGCAGGTAGAACGCGCCGTGAGCGAAATTCACGAAGCGCAGCAGGCCGAATACGATCGACAGGCCGACGGCGAGCAGGAAATAAAGCATGCCCACGCCGATGCCGTTGACGATCTGCAGCAGATAGACGTTCATGGCTTCCGTGTCGGAAAGGAAGGTAACGGACGTCCGCGGCGCACGATGGCCGCGGACGCATGCACGGCGTCACGCGAGCTTGCAGCCCGTCTTGTCGACCGGCAGGAACGACTGGCCCGAGCTGACGATGTCGGCATAGTCGTCCGCGCTCTTCATCCGGCCCTTCGGCTTGCCCTTCAGCAGGTAGTAGTTCTTCAGCACCTGGTGGTCGGCCTTGCGGATTTCCTCCGGGCCCGTGAGGCCGTCGTACTTCATGCCCTCCATCGCCGCGACGACCTTCTTCGGATCGGCGCTGCCGGCCTTCACCATCGCGTCGATCAGGATCTTCGAGCAGATGTACGAACCCGCGAGGCTGTAGTTCGGGTTCGCCTTGAACACGGCGTTCGTGCGCTTCACCAGGTCGCGGTTCAGCGGCGAATCGATGCCGTGCCAGTACTGCGCGCCGAAATACACGCCGTCGCAGATGTCGGGCCCGAGCGCCTCGAACTGCTCGAGGCCCGATGCCCATGCGAGCAGGATCGTGCAATTGCGCTTCATCCCGAAGCTGACGGCCTGGCGCAGCGTGTCCGACGACTGCGAGCCGAAGTTCAGGATCAGCAGCACGTCCGGCTGCGCGGCCGCCGCGTTCGTCAGGTAGCCGCTGAACTCCTTCTCGGCGAGCGAGTGGTAGCTGTTGCCGACATGCTCGATGCCCTTCTCCTTGAAGATCGCTTTCGCGGCCGACAGCAGGCCGTCGCCGAACACGTATTGCGGCGTGATCGTGTACCAGCGCTTCGCCTTCGGCAGCATCTGGATCAACGGGCGCACCGTCTGCTCGATCGCGCCGAAGGTCGGCACCGACCAGCGGAACGTCGCGGCATTGCAATCCTTGCCGGTGATTTCGTCCGCGCCGGCCGTGGTGATGAACACGCCGTCCGCCTTCTGGACTTCCTTGCCCATCGCCAGCGATTCGGACGACAGGATGCCGCCCGCGAAGAAGCGCACGCCCTTCTGCTGCGCGATCTCCTGCACGCGCCGCACGGCGGTCGCGGGCTTGCCCTCGGTGTCGAGCGCCGTATAGGCAAGCGGCGCGCCGAGCACCTTGCCGTATTGCTTGACGGCGAGCTGCATGCCGAGATCGGCGTACTTGCCGTTGGCGGCGAACGGCCCCGACATCGGCACCGGGCACGCAAGCTGGATGGTCGCCCCCTGCGCGAACGCGGCACGGGACGACATGCTGCCGAGCGCACCCGGCACGGCCGACAGTGCGGCCAGTTTCAACAGTTCTCGGCGATTCAAGTTGACGCTCCTGATAAAGGGGACACACGCGATGCGACCGACTGCCAAACCGTGCCCACGCCCTGCAGGATGCGCGCCGCCGGTTGATCCTATTTATCATGATAAATAGAATGAACCTGATGCTAGAGTTGATCAAAATTGGTGTCAATCAGGCAAAATTCCGTACGCTGCGCCGGAACGGATCGTCGACGATGACGCGGCGCGCAGTCAGACAAAGGAGTCGTGAAGATGGTCATGGACCGAGCCAGGGCGGGCCTCGCGGTCGAAATCAAGCAGCCGAAGCGGGCCGACCTCGTCGCCGAGGAGATCAAGCGGCTGATCACCGAGAAGGACCTGAAGCCGGGCGACCGCCTGCCGCGCGAAGCCGAGCTGCAGCAGCTCTATGCAGTGAGCAAGAGCACGATCCGCGAGGCGCTGAAGTCGCTCGAGGTGCAGGGGCTCATCAAGGTCACGACGGGGCCGTCGGGCGGCGGGATGGTCGTCGAGGTGCCGCTCGATCGCACGCTGCAGCTCCTGCAGAACTACCTGTTCTTCAAGGACGTGACGATCGACGACATCTATACGGTGCGCCAGTTGCTCGAACCCGAGCTGGCGGCGGGCGCCGTGCCGCACCTGAGCGAGCGCGACTTCGCGGCGCTGGAGTCGAACATCGCGTGTTGCGACGGCGCGTCGGGCGTGCACGACCGCGGCCACATGCTGCGCCAGCGACAGGAGGACACGACGTTCCACGACATCCTCGCGGCCGCGAACCCGAACCCGTTCCTGCGATTCAGCTGCGAGCTGATCAACGAGATGATCCGGCAGTTGATCGAGTTCCGGAACGACACGCCGCTCGTCGAACACAAGCGCTTCGGCGAAGCGAACGTGTCGATCCACAAGGCGATCCTGCAGGCCGCACGCGAGCGCGATGCCGAGCGCGTCCGTGCGCTGATGGTCGAGCACATGACCGAGGCGCCCAAGCATGTGAAGCGGATGAAAGGCAAGCTGCGCGGGCGTCTGATCCTCGACTCCGAGATCCGCAGGCGGGCCGCCGCTCACGTAACGGGATCCGATGCGGCCGCAACGGATCCCGAAGAGGGCTGATCGTCGGCAAACGCAGTCTTTATCGCGCGCCGCCTTCCGTGTACCCCGTCGTGCCCTTCGTCTCCAGATACTCGACGAGGCCGAACTCCGCATACTCGCGCCCGTTGCCCGAGCGCTTGTAGCCGCCGAACGGCGCGGCCGGGTTCCACGCCGGATAGTTGATGTGGACGTTGCCGACACGCAGCCGTGCGGCGATCCGGCGCGCGCGTTCGAGATCCTTCGACTGCACGTAGGCCGCGAGCCCGTACACCGAATCGTTCGCGAGCGCGACCGCCTCATCCTCGGTCCGGTAGGTCATGATCGACAGCACCGGCCCGAAGATTTCCTCGGTCGCGATCGTCATGCCCGGCGTGACGTTCGAGAACACCGTCGGCCGCACGTAGAAGCCGTCGCCGAGCCCGTCCGGCCGCCCCGGGCCGCCTGCGACGAGCGTCGCGCCCTCCTCGATCCCGAGCCGGATGAAATGCTGGATGCGGTCGAACTGCGTGCGGCTGACCACCGGCCCGATGCCCGTCTCCTGCGAACGCGGATCGCCGACGACGGTGCGTTCCGCCTCGCGGCGCGCGGCCTGCTCGGCCAGCGCCAGATGATCGGCATGCACGAGCATGCGCGTCGGCGCGTTGCACGACTGGCCGCTATTGCTGAAGCAGCTGCGCACGCCGCGTGTGACCGCATCGTCGATATCGGCGTCGGGCAGGATCAGGTTCGGGCTCTTGCTGCCGAGCTCCTGGTGCACGCGCTTCACGGTATCGGCGGCGGCCTTCGCGACCTCGACGCCCGCGCGCGTCGAACCCGTGAACGACACCATGTCGACATCCGGGTGCCGCGACAGCGCATCGCCCGCTTCATGCCCGTAGCCGTGCACAAGGTTGAACACGCCGGGCGGCACGCCGGCTTCGTGCAAAATTTCGGCAAACAGGATCGCGCTGAACGGTGCGATCTCGCTCGGCTTGAGCACCATCGTGCAACCGGCCGCGAGCGCCGGCGCGACCTTGCACACGATCTGGTTGATCGGCCAGTTCCACGGCGTGATCAGCGCACACACGCCGATCGGCTCGTGCGACACCAGCAGCGAATCGGTCTGCGTGCTGAAGCGGAACGACTGCAGCGCGCGGATCGTCTGTTCGAGGTGCGCGGTGCCGACCGCGGCCTGCATCGCGCGCGCGAACGCGATCGGCGCGCCCATCTCCTGGCTGATCGTTTGCGCGACCTCTTCGTAGCGGCGCCGATAGATGTCGAGCACGCGCCGCAGCAGCGCGATGCGCTCGGCCACGGACCAGCGCGAGTATGTTTCGAAGGCCTGCTTCGCCGCGCCGACCGCGCGGTCGACGTCGGCCGCGCCGCCGATCCTGAGCTGCGCATACGGTCGCGCGGTGGCCGGGTCGACCACGTCGATCGACCGTGCATCGGCCGGGTCGAGCCACTGGCCATCGATATAGGACTGTTGTGACGTTCGCATCGAATGCTCCTGTTGTGAGGATCCCGGCTCAGCGCATCGCACGCGTATAGGTGTCGACGAGGATGTCTCGAATCTGCGCGACGAACCACACGATCTCGTCGCGCGACATCACGAGCGGCGGCGAGAACTGCACGATCGGCGTGCCTTCGTGATCGACGCCCGCGCGGCACAGCAGCCCCGCGTCGAAGATCGCGGGCGCAAGCAGCGTCGACACGAACGCCTGCGCGCCGATGCCGGCCGACCAGCGGCGCGCGGCCTTGTCGGTCACGAGTTCGAGCGAGTAGTGGTAACCGTCGCCGCGCACGTCGCCGACGCACGGCAGTTCGAGCAGGCCGTCGAGCGTCCGGCGGAACATCGCTTCGTTGTCGCGGACGTTCGCGAGCACGCCTTCGCGCTCCATGATCGCGAGGTTCGCGAGCGCGGCCGTGCATGCGACCGGATGGCCGCCGTATGTCGCGCCGTGCAGGAACATCTGCTGCGGCCCGTCGAGCACCGTATCGACGACCGCGTCGCTCGCGATCACGCCGCCGAGCGGCACGTAGCCCGACGCGATGCCTTTCGCGAACGTGATGACGTCCGGCTTCAGCTCGTAGCGCGCCGACCCGAAATATTCGCCGAGCCGGCCGAACCCGCAGATCACTTCATCCGCGACGAGCAGAACGCCGTGCCGGTCGCAGATGTCGCGCAGCCCGGCCGTGTAGCCGGCCGGCGGCGTCAGGCTGCCGCCCGCGTTCTGCAGCGGCTCGACGACGATCGCGGCGACCGTGTCCGGCCCTTCCTGCACGATCAGCGATTCGATCTCGTCGAGCAGGTGGCGCGTGAACTGCGCTTCCGTCTCGCCCGCCGGGCGGCCGTAGCGCTTCGTGTTGCCCACATGCCGCACGCCGGACATCAGCGGCTCGAAATGCTTGCGGAAGTTCGTCATTCCGTTCAGTGCCAGTGCGCCGAACGACGTGCCGTGATACGCGACGCGCCGCGCGATGAACTTGCGCCGCTGCGGCTCGCCGCGCGACTGGTGATACTGGCGCACCAGCTTGATCGCCGATTCGTTCGACTCCGAGCCGCTCGACGTGAAGAACACGCGGTTCAGGCCGTCCGGCGCGAGCGCCGCGAGCTTGTGCGCGAGCCGGATCGCCGGCTCGTGGCCATAGCCCCAGTTGGTTGCGAACGGCAGCCGCACCATCTGCTCGCGGATCGCGTCGCCGATCTCCGCGCCGTGGCTGTAGCCGACCTGCACGCAGTACAGTCCGGCCAGCGCATCGAAGTAGCGCTTGCCGTTGCGGTCGACGAGCCAGCAGCCTTCGCCGCGGTCGAACACGGTCAGCGCGTGGTCGCGATACACATCGGCATGCGTGAAGTGCATCAGCAGGTGGCGCTTGCCGAGCGCCTGCAGGTCCGCATCGGGATTGACGTCAACGGCGTTCATGGGTCACTCCTCCTTCAGGGTTTCAAAACCGGCAGTGCGCGACCGGTCGTTCAATTCATCGACAGCGTCGGCGCCGGGCGCGTGAAGCCGCGCGTCAGCCACACGAGCTGGCAGAGCCCGAGCGCGAGCCAGCCGATGCCGACGTAGAACGTCTGGCGCGACAGCCCCGACCAGAGCCACACGTTCATCGCGAAGCCGATCGCCGGCATCGCGCCGAACGTGATCCAGCCCGCGGCATGGTGGTGCTCGGGCCGGCACAGATAGCTGCGCATCACGCACAGGTTCACGATCGCGAATGCGACGAGCGCGCCGAAGCTGATCATCGTCGACGCGAGATCGAGCGTGACGAACAGCGCGGACAGCGACACGACGCCGACCACGAGCGTCGCGCGCACCGGCGTGTGCAGCCGCGCATGCAGGTGGCCGAACACGCGCTCGGGCAGCACCCGGTCGCGGCCCATCGCGAACAGCACGCGCGTCACGCTCGCCTGGCCGGCCATCGCGCTTGCGAAGCAGCCGGCCACATACACCGCGACGAACAGCGCCGACAGCGTGCCGCCGCCGATGCGCCGCATCAGTTCGAGGCTAGCCGAATCGAGATCCCTGAACGCGTGCCAGTCGGGAAACACCACTTGTCCGATGTACGCGATCAGCATGAACAGCAGGCCGCTCGCCAGCGTGCAGAGCAGGATCGCACGCGGGACCGTGCGCCGCGGCTCGCGCGTTTCCTCGGACAGCGTGGTGACCGCATCGAAGCCGAGGAACGACAGGCACAGGATCGCGGCCCCGGCGAAGATCGCGCGCGCATCGCCCGACGACGGCAACGCGATGGCCATCGACAATCCTTCGCCGCTCGCGACCCGCGCCGATGCCACGACGAAGATCGCGATGAACACGAGCTGGCTCGCGATCAGGATCAGGTTCACGCGATTGACGAGCCGGATGCCGATGATGTTCAACCCGGTGACCAGCGCAATGCTCGCGACGATCCACACGCTGGCCGGCACGGCCGGGAATAGCTGCTTCATGTAGATGCCGATCGCGAGGTAGCTGATCATCGGGATGAACAGGTAGTCCATCAGCAGCGCCCAGCCGACCATGAAGCCGGCCGACGTACCGAAATTGCGGCTCGAGAACGTATAGGCCGACCCGGCGCTCGGCATCAGCCGCGCCATGTGGCCGTAGCTGCGCGCGGTGAACAGCATCGCGATCAGCGTGACCGCATACGCGGCCGTCAGATGCCCGTTCGTCTCGCTCGTGACGATTCCGTAGGTCGTGAACACCGTCATCGGCAGCATGTACGCGAGGCCGAAGATCACCAGCGTGAACAGTCCGAGCGGATGCGCGTTGCGTCGTCCGTTTGCGTCGCATCGATGCGCGCGCGGCCCGGAGTCATTCGTCGAAGCGACCGATGCGGACCGACCTGGCCTGTCGTTGTTCATGCTGTCCTCACGTGGATTGCGTTCATGACGTCAACACTCGTTTCGTCGGCAACGCGTGCATTGCACGATTCGGAAACGAGTGTGGTGCGTCAAAAAATCGACGACGAATGAGAAAAGCGGACGTAATCGAGGGATATTTGCGGACACATCGCCGCGCGTCGTGCCGGCCAGTCATGAATGGTGCTGTGCCGCACTGGCGTTTTGCGGACATTCCGGCTATGTTCTACGCGATCCCGTCGCCGCATCCGCACCATGGACAGCCGCTCCCATCGAAACCAGAGCAGGGCCGAGCGCAGCCTGCGTTCGTCGCTCGGCCTCGCGCGTCCGGCCGGACGCCAGGAAGACATTCCCGCCACCGTCCACGCGATCGCGGTCGCGCTGGACGAGTGCCGCGTGCGGCGCATCGACGGCGCCGCGCTGCTCGAAGGCACCGGGCTCGGCGCGGACGAAGTCGCGTCGCCGAACCTGCACGTGAATCGCGGCCAGGAGCAGCGCTGTTTCCGCAACCTGCTGCGCTGCAGCGGCGTGCCGTCGATCGGGCTGTCGATCGGCGCGCGGCTGCACGTGTCGACGCTCGGCCTCGCCGGCTATGCGATGCTGATCAGCGGCTCCGTGATGCAGGCGTTCCGGTGCATGAGCCAGTTTCCGCTGTTCATGGGGCTGTATTTCGATGTGCGTATCGATGCGCATGCGGAAGGCATGAGCGTGACGATCGGCCGCTACAACGGCGAGCCCGATCTCGAGGTGTTTCAGGTCGACATGTGCCTGTCCAGCCTGCGCCTGATCGTGTCCGACCTCGTCGGCAAGCCGGTCTGGCCCGAGCAGCTGCAGCTTGCGCGCCGCACGCCGCGCAACGCGGCCGACTACACGCGCCACTTCGGCTGCAAGGTCGCGTTCAATGCGGGCGACAACCGTCTCGTGTTCACGTCCGTGAACGGCACGGAAACGCCGCGCCTCGCGAACGAAGTCAGCTTCAACGCACTGCACTATCAGTGCGAAGCACTCGAACGTCAGTGGGCCGCGTCGGTCGGCACGCGCTTCGCCGATCGCGCGAAGGAGCTGATGGCGCGCGACCTGCCGCGCTTCAAGTCGATGACGTCGCTCGCGGATGCGCTGCATCTGACGGAGCGCACGCTGCGGAGGCGGCTCGACAAGGACGGCATCACGTTTCAGTCGCTGCTCGACGAAGTGCGTCACGACGAAGCGGCGCGGATGCTCGACGACCACACGCTGACGGTCGCGGCGATCGCGGAACGTCTCGGCTACAGCGAGCCGCGCAGCTTCCGTCATGCGTACCGGCGCTGGACCGGCAAGGCGCCGCGCGCCGAGCCGGACGTCGACGCGTGAGCAGCACCGGTTACGGCTTCATTGCCGACATCGGGATTCTTTGCACACGTCATCCATGACCAGCGCCTGAATGGAGACGTGCTCGACAAGTCGGTCAATCGACAACCGGGTAACGCGTATAGATCGCGCATCGAAAAATCCGCAACCCGGAATGAAAATCGCAATGAATCGACTCGCGTAGAATGCCCGCAACAATCAATCCGAACGCGGCCACGCTCCGATTCCGCTCGCATCGACGCAATGCGAAAGAGACCCGCGGCATCCACTGACGCCGCCGCGTAATCGGGCGAGCGCAACCGCGACGATCGTCGACCGACGAAGCCTCCATGAGCAAACCGATCCTGTACCTCCTCGCCGGCAACGGCAGCGCTGCCGACTGGTGGGACGATGCGCTGCCCCACTTCCACCGCTACCAACCCGTGCCGCTGGAACTGCCGGGCTTCGGCGACAATCCCGCGCCGCCGTGCGAAGACCTCGCCGCCTACGCGCAAGCGCTGCTGGACGCAACCGAACCGGGCCACGCGATCATGGCGGTCGGCGTGAATGCACTGCTGGTGCTGCACGCGTTGCAGCGGCGCCCCGGCCACTTCAGCCGCAGCGTGCTGCTCGCGCCCGTCGGTGCGTTCCTGTGGGAACGGCGTTTGCCGAAACTGATGGCGCCGAAGCCGCTGCGCAAAGCGATCCACTGGCTGCTCTCGCGCTACCCGACGCTGTTCGCACGCAAGTTCTCGAACCAGACCTGGACACACGCGCAGTACCGCCGCATGGGCGCCGGTTATGCGCGCTGCCGTGCGTTCCTGCCGCATTGGGATCTCGTGCGCGCCGATACCGCGCTGCCGCTGCTCGAGTGGATCACCGATCGCATCGAACTCGTGTGGGGCGACCAGGACAACGTGCTCGGCGTGCGCCAGGCCGCCGCGTGGTCGGCGATCCTCGCGCGCGCCGACCTCACCGTCACGCTGCAGGCCGGCTGGGGACACTATCCGTGGATCGATGCGCCGGCAACCTTCGCGCGGTGGCTCGAAGCAGGCGACACGGGTTTCGTCGCGCACACGAAAGGCGGACGCCTGGCGCTGGCCACGATGGCCGGTCTGCCCGTACCGCCCGCGCTGTCGCTCACCCGAGCCGACGACCCGCGCCTGCCCGGCTTTCTCGCGAGCCAGCCCGATGCCGAGTGGGCAGTCCGGTCGTCGAGTCATGGCGAAGACCAGGCCGATGCGGCCAATGCCGGCCTGCACACGACGTTCCTGCGCGTGCCGGCGTCGCAGGCGGCCGCGCGCGTGGCCGAGTTGCTCGACGGCGGACTCGAGGAAGCGGTCGTGCAGCGCTTCGTCGCGCCCGTACTGTCGGGCATCGCGTTCGTGCGACATCTCGCGGTCGAAGTCGAATGGGTGCAGGACCACCTCGAAACGCTCGCCGACGGGCAGGCGAGCCCGCAGCGCGCGATCCTGTCGCGGCTCGGCGAGCCCTGGCAGAGCGGCACGTTCCCGACCGCGCACGGCTTGAACGCGACGCAACTGTGGACCTTCCTGCAACGCGTGCTGCGCGCGTTCCATTACGTGCCGGGCGATGTCGAATGGGCATGGGACGGCACGCGGCTGTGGCTGCTGCAGTACCGGCCGATCAGCAGCTACGGCTGGCACCGGCACCTGACCTCGGCCAACATCGCCGAGATCCTGCCGCCGCAGCCGAGCCGGCTGGTCGAGTATGCGCAACGTCGCGCGGCCGGCAGCATCCCGGCCATCATGGCGCGCTGGGATGCACGCGTGCTGCGGGACAACGAACCGTTCACCGCGCTCCATGGCGGCGCGTCGTACATCAACAACGACCTGTTCCTGGCGCGCCTGGCCGACTGGGGCGTATCGGCCGGCAACTACAGCGGCGAGATCGGCGGCGCGACGCCGCCGCTGCGCTGGCGACCGCTGCGCCTGCTGCGATCGCTGCCGGTGTTCTGGCGCATGCTGCGCGTCGCGCGCACGCACCTGCCGACGCTCGAGCACGGCTTGCGGCGCTTCGACCGGGAACTCGCGACGCTCGTCGAGCAGCGCGCCGACGGCCGGCAACTGGCCGACTGGTTCACGCGCTTCTACGTGTTCGTGGTGCAGGGCAACCTGTGCATCGCGGCATCGCTCGCCAGCAGCGGCGGCGCACTATGGGGGCGCCCGCCGACCGTGTACGGCCAGCTCGACGACAGCCCGCACCGGCTGCCGTGGGAAACCGATCCGGGCACCGCGCGGCCGGCGGCCACGGACCTGCCGCTGCAGGCGTTTCCCGACTGGCCGCTGCCGGTTCGCGTGCTCCATACGCTCGGCGCGCCGGGCATGCGCGGCTGGTATCTGCAAGTGCGCGAGTGGTATCGCGACAACCTGATGCGCGTGTTCTTCCGCCTGCATCATGCGATGCCGGCCGCCGATCGCGACGCGTGGTTCGCGCCTCATCCCGAGCGCCGCGAACGCAACGGCAGCTTCTGGCAGGACGGCAGCGAAGGCGCCGATGAGGCGACCGGCTTCATGATCTATCCCGGCCACACGCAGGGCGTGCTCGGCCGCGACATCCTGCTGGAAGACACGCTCGACCCGGGCCGGCACGCGCAGTACCAGGCCGCGCGCGCCGTGATCGCGCGCATGGGTGGCCGGCTGTCGCACGGCGCGACGCTGCTGCGCGAGCTGCGCAAGCCGTCGGCCGTGCTGCCGCGCGTCGACGCGGCATGGGTCGGGCGCGAAGTGCGGCTCAGCGACGGCCGGCTGACGCTGGTCGAATAAGCGCCGCGCGCCGCCTGCCGGCGTGTCGAAGGGGCCGGCGCCGGATGCACTGGAACAGGCGATTGCGGGGATGGACGCGCTGTCGCGGAACGGGCTGCGCCATCCGTTTGCGCAGTACGGCATCCAGCAGGACGTGCGCGCGGGAATGGAAGTCAGCGATCCGAAGACGACGTGACCCGTCACGGCCGACGGGGCCGGAATCGGCACTCAGCGCTGCGGCGTGCGGACTTTCCCGTCGACCTTCAATATGCGCCTGTCGTGCGCGGCCTCGTATTCGACCGTCTGCGCGGGTGTGACGGCGCCGTACGACCGGCCGTTCACATAGACGGTGCCGTCCCGCAGTTCGACCCGGTCGCCGTCGACCGTCGCGGTCGCCCGTTCGCCCTGCAGCACCGCGCCCGAGCAACCGGCGGTCGAAAAGCTGCGGACCGACGTGCCCGACATCGGGGCGTTCCCGTCCTGATCCGCCGCATGCGCCGCGCTGCAGGGTGGCGCATCCATGCTGCCGGCAGCGTGGAGCGGTCCGGCGCCGATGCAGGATCCGGCAAGCAACGCAATCGTCATCGGCAACAGCTTGTTCATGGTGGTCTCCGTGGTCGGTGGACCTGGATCGACGACGATGCATCATGTCCGGATGATGGCCCGCGATCGCGCAACCGGATCGACGATCGGTCGGCACTCCTGCCCGCAGGTCGACTCGATACACCCAGTATGCGTCCACGTCACCGCACTGCGCCACCCGCGCCGCGACCATTCACCGCCAAAAACTGCCGACTCGTTCTGGCCCCTTGATCGACTTCAACGCCGCTCACCCGACGGCGACCAAAGGGGGCCGCCGCTTCGCCGAAAATCCGCCTTGATCAAGTTGCGATCCGCAACTATTATCGATTGCGACACGCAACCTTTTCGGGCAGACCATGGATCTCATCGACGCTCCCGCCAAGCCTCGCGAAGCGACCATCCTCGAGCTTCGCGACTTCTCCCGCAAACTGGTTCGCGAGCTCGGCTTCATGCGCGCCACGCTGGCCGACAGCGACTGGGCGCCTTCGGCCGTCCACGCGATCCTCGAGATCGGGATGGCGCCCGGCATCAACGCCCGGGATCTCGGCAACATCCTGCGCCTGGACAAATCGAACACGAGCCGGCAACTCGCGCGGCTCGAAGCCGCCGGGATCGTGGAGCGCCGCGTGTCGAGCGAGGATGCGCGCGCGACCGAGCTGACCCTCACCGCCGAAGGGAAAAAGCTCCGGAAACGAATCGACCAGTTCGCGACGGATCAGGTGTCGAATGCGCTGCGCCGCATGATTCCGGCCGACCAGCAGGCGCTGCTGCGTTCGCTCGCGCTGTATGCCGATGCGCTCGCGCAGGATAACGCCGCCAAGTCGCCCGCCGCGGCACCCGACGCACCGCAGATCCGCGAAGGCTACCAGCCGGGCTGCATCGGCGATATCGCGAGCCTGCACGCGCGCTTCTATTCGGAGCACTGGGGATTCGGCGCCTTTTTCGAAAAACGCGTGGCGACCGAGCTTGCCGAGTTCGCGGGCGCGCTGCCGGCCGACGGCAAGGCGCTCTGGCTCTGCCAGGAGGACGGGCGGACGCTCGCGTCGCTCGCGATCGACGGCAACCCGGCGACCGGCGTCGCGCATCTGCGATGGTTCATCGTGAACGACGCGTTGCGCGGATCGGGCATCGGGCGCCAGCTGATGACGCAAGCCATGCGCTTCGTCGACGAGCAGCGCTTTCGCGAAACCTGCCTGTGGACGTTCAAGGGCCTCGATTCCGCGCGCCATCTGTACGAGTCGTTCGGCTTTACGCTGACCGGCGAGTCCGCGGGCACGCAATGGGGAACCGAGGTGGTCGAGCAACGTTTCAGCCGGCCGGGACCGTCCGGCTGCTGAGGTTCAACCGGGATCGACAGCCTGTCGATCGACGGCGTCGTCCGGCGCACCAACATTTCGCGGCGCACACTGTCCCGGTATCTCGGCCGACACGTTCGCGCCCGATTCATCGCCGCGCGGCGGCGCAGGTCGCAAGCGGTCGAAGCCGAACGCGTGAACTATCGCAGCGCCTGCGCCACCTGCACCTGCTCCGGCGCAAACGCGTCTTCCACGAAGCGGATCACGTCGTCGAGCGACGACGTGCATGCGCCGCCGGCAGCCAGCTCCCGAAACGCGCCATCCGGCCCGAAGCAGACAAGCGGCTTGCCCCAGCGCCGCGCGAGCGAAATCTCCTCGGCCGTGCCGTGCCCGCCCGGCAGCGCGACGATCAGGTCGCTGCTCAGCACGTTCACATAGTTGCGGTTGATCGTCCGCGGATCGGCGCCCGGCTCGCGGCGCGGCAGCGGCGTGAGGATCGGGATGTCGACGAACGGATGCGGATAGCCGGCGAGCGGCACGAAACCCGCGAGCGGATCGGCCTGCGTCGGCAGGATGCCGATCGATCTCCCGGCGCGCCCCGGCACGCCGGCGAACGCGCGCGCGACCGCCAGCATCACGCCCTGCCCGCCGCCCGTCAGCAGGTTGAAGCCGGCCTGCGCGAGCCACGCGCCGAGCGGTTCCGAAAACGCGAGCCACGGTTCCTTGCCCGAGCCCATCACGCCGATCGTTTTATTCCTTGGTTGCATCGTGGTTTCCGGTGATGTCGTTGCGGTGTGTGCGATCGCATCGGGTTCCGACCGCAAGCGGGCCCGCGCCCGCCGCGCTCATTCGAGCTCGACGCCCTTGAGCTCGGGAATCAGGAACAACGTCGCGACCATGTCGAGCACATAAAGGCCGGCGAGCAACGCGATGGCCGTCTGGAACGAGTAGTGCGCGGCCAGTGCGCCGACCGCGACCGGCCCGAAACCGCCGACCGCGCGGCCGATATTCCACAGCACGTTCTGCGCGGTCGCGCGTGCGGCCGTCGGATAGCTTTCGGACATCAGCGTCCCGTAGCCGCCGACCATCCCGTTGACGAACATCCCCATCAGCGCGCCGGCCCACAGCATCGCCGTCGGGTCCGACAGCCGCGCATACGCGATGACCGTCGCGACCGAGCCGAGCTGGTACAGCAGGAACGTCGGCTTGCGCCCGATCCGGTCGGCCAGTTGCCCGAACACCCAGACGCCGATCATCATCCCGACGACGGTTGCCGCCGTCCACAGCCCCGACTTCGTCAGCGAGAAGCCCATCTGCTTCGACAGGAAGGTCGGCAGCCAGATCATGATCCCGTAGTAGCCGAAGTTCTGGACCGAACACAGGATCACGATGCCGAGGCTCGTGCGCGCGGTGCGGCCGTTGGCGACGAGCATGCGAAACCCGTTGGACTTCGGCTGCGCCGCGCGCTGCACGAACGCTTCCGGCTCGTGCAGCTTGTTGCGCATGACCCACGCGAGCAGCGCGGGCAGCACGCCGACCACGAACATGCCGCGCCAGCCGATGTGGAGCAGCAGGAACGGCGTCAGCAGCGCGGCCAGCAGCACGCCGGCCTGCCAGCCGAGCGCGACGTAGCACGACACGCGTGCACGCTTGCTCGCAGGCCACGCTTCGGCCGCGAGCGCCATGCCGATCCCGAACTCGCCGCCCAGCCCGATGCCCGCGATGGCGCGGTAGACGAGCAGATCCGAGAAGCCGCGCGCGAACGCGCACAGGCCGGTAAAGACCGCGAACAGCAGGATCGTCCAGGTCAGCACGCGCACGCGCCCGTAGCGGTCGCTCAGCGCGCCGAACACGATGCCGCCCGCGACCGCGCCGATCAGCGTCCACGTGACCAGCGCGCCGCCCTGCCCGGGCGTCAGTTGCAGCGCCGCCGTGATCGCGGGCAGCATGAAGCCGAGGATCAGCAGGTCGAAGCCGTCCATCGCATAGCCGATCGCCGACCCGGCCAGCGCTTTCCACGCGTAGGGGCCGACCTGCTCCGCGCGCGGGGTCGACGAGCCGTCGAGCGCCGGGGATTTGATGTTTGCTGCCATGGTGTCCTGCCACGAAAGTCCGGCGACATTCTAAGGCCTGTGCCCGCGCATGACGGGCCGGCGAACGTGCCGATGCGTGGCGGTGCGGGCGCGCGTCACCCCCCGCTCCCGTCCGTCATGCGCGCATGGACGGCGACGCTTCAGGATGCGCCGCGCGCCCGCTTTCCGGGACGGAGAGCGGGAATCGGCGGGCAATGAACGGGAAAGCGGCGATCCGGTGTCGGCGGCGAGGCCGGCGATGTCGCGATCAGGCCGGACACCGAACGAAAGACATTGTGCTGGCCGGGTGGTGCCGGCCGGCCCGCGCGCGCGAACCGGACGGCGCCGCGGCGGGCTTCAGCCCTGATCGTCCCCGGGCCACCAGGTCCTGGCCTCGCGGTCGACGACGAGCATGTCGAGATCCTTGCCTTCGAGCCATTTCGGCCGCGGGCCGCGGCCCGACCACGAGCGGCCGGTCGTCGGATCGTAGTACTTGGCAGGCGCCTTGCGTTTTCGCTGGACGATATAGCCGAGCGCGCTCAGCACTTCCTGCTGCGTGATTCCCAAAAGCTCGACCTGTTCCTTGAAGGCCGCGAGCGCGGCCTGCTTCTCCTTCTGCTTTGCGTCCGACAGCTTGATGTTCAGGTCCCGAAGTTGTGCTTCGAGTTCCTGCAGAGCCTGGGTCATGTATTCATCCTCTTTGGGCATGTTTTTGCAAAAAACTCCGATGGCCGAACCTACCACGAAGTTCCGCCGATCGGTGCTGTCACATATGCGAATCGTTTGGCCGAGCCGGCATGGTTTGCGCGACGCGCACGAAACGACGTCGCGCGTCAAAAACAGATCGGGTCGGGCCGGCAGCGCGCGGCACGCCGCGTACCAATGCACGGCGAACGGCTGCGGCAGGTCATGCGCCGCACCTGACACCGGCGCGGCATGGCGCGAATGATAGCAGTGCGCGTCGCCGTGTTGCACGAGTTGCGGGCCCGAGCCTGAACGACGTGCCCGACGTGCCGTTTGCCGGCCGAAGCCGATGCCTGCCAGGACGCCTTACCGGCCAACGCCGTCAGCATCCCACGCGATCCGGTCGAACAGCGCGCGCAGCTTCGCGCCGCGCGCCGCGTTCAGCGCGGCCGCATGCGCTACGCGTCCGGCGAGATGCGCGCGGAAATCCGGATGCGCGTCGCGGTTCTGCGACGCCGGTCCGCTCCGGATGCAGTTGGTCAGGATGGCCTTCAGGAGATCGAACTCATCGCGCGCCAGATTCGGATGACGATTGACGACCACGCCGGCCAGCTGCTGCCGCGTGCCGCGCCGCATCACGCGGGTCTTGCGCAGGTGCAGCGCGAAGCCCTCCTCGAGCGCGATCGCGGCAACCCTGACCTGCAGCCGCTCGACTTCGCGTGCGAGCGCGCCGCCGCCCGAAAACGCGAGATCGTCGGCATAGCGCGTATAGGTCGCATCGAGCGAACGCGCGAGCGCGGCGAGCCGCATGTCGAACCGGAATGCGCCCAGGTTCGCCAGCGCCGGCGACGTCGGCGCGCCCTGCGGCAGGTGCCGGTTGCGGTAGCGCTGCCGGGCAATCCAGTCGAGCCGCTCGCGCAGGTCCGGCGCGAGCAGCCGCGCCGACGGCACGCGGTTGGTGCACAGCCCGGTGAGCGTGCGCGCGACTTCGGCCGGATACCCGAGCGTGACGAACAGCGCATGGACCCGCGCGGCGCGCACCGACACGAAGAAATCCGCGAGATCGAAACGGACGACCACGTCGCGATCCGCGTGCGGCGCCGCAAACGACACGATCCCGTGCCCCTTGCGAAAGCCGTGTACCGCGCCGTGCGGCGCAATGCGATCGAGCAGCCCGTGCAGGATGCGGCGCTGCGCTTCGCGCAGCCGCCCCTTCGGGATCTCGACCACGCGGCACCCGCCGCTGCGCTTGTCGACCGCAACGTACGTGTAGTGATGCAGCGGCGTCGTGCCGCCGCGTGCGTCGACGCGCCAATGGTCGGACAGCCAGTCGAGTTCCGGCTCGCTCACGCCGAGCCAGCCAGCGAGATCGCCGGGCGTCGCCCATTGCGGCACGTCGCAGCCGGCAAGCGGCGCCGGCAACGGCCACTGGACCGGCGGCCGCCGCACGACGCGGATCACGGCCGGGCGGTCGTCGCCGTACCACGCGCGCACGAATCCTGGCGCATCGGCCAGGTCCGCCGCAAGCGCATCGATGTCGGCGTCGGCCCACTTCGGGCCGAAGCGCGCGAGCGCGGCATCCGCGATTTCGTGCGCCCACGGCGGCGCATCGCCGAGCACGGCCGCCATCCGGGCAACGATGCCGCCGCGTTCGGGCGAACCGGCCAGCATCGCTTCGGCAATCACGCGGACGGTATCGAACAGGGACGCGTACATGGCAATGGATGGGCGGGACGATGAGTCAACGTGACCGGTACTGCGAGAGCAGTCGTTGCGCGACGCGCAACCCGCGCTCTTGCGACGCATCGGGGTGTCGATCTGATCCACGGGGTAGCCCCGTAGTCCTGGAACATCGGCTGCCTGTTCCGGGCGTGTGCTTGACCCACCGCCCCGCGTCGGGACTTTATAGGCCGGGAAGGCGGGATGTCAAACCCGGCGGGCAGACCCGCGCCGCCGCTGCGCGCGCGAATTCGACGAAGTCTTCGAGCCATTTCAGTTGCATGGCTTGGCGCCTCGATGCGCCGTGAGGTGCTGCACGGTGTTTGCGATTCGCCCTTGGGGCGAATCGGCAGGCCAGCGTCGGGCGTGCGCCGCAAGCCTCGGATGGCGCCCGATCCTACGGCACCTGCGGCGCATCGCGCAGCACCGTGCGCAACGCGGTATCGAACGGCGTCGCGTAATCGATCCCGAGTTCGCGCACGCGCGACGCGTCCAGATGGCAGTCGTACGGGCGCGGCGTCGCATCGGTCGGCTTGTCGATCGGCGCGAGCGATGCGTCGATGCCGAGCGCTGCCGCGATCCGCTGCGCGATGTCGTACTTCGTCATCGGCTCCTCGCCCGACCAATGACGGATACCCGTGATGGACGCGCCCGCGAGATGACGCAGCGTCAGGTCGCGGATGACTTGCGCGACGTCCGGCGTGTAGGTCGGATAGCGGATCGCCCATGCATCCATGCCGACCGCGTCGGCACCCGGGCGCGCGGAAGCGACGATCGCGGGGACGAGGCTCGTGACGGCCGATTCGCTCCAGTCGGCGACCGGGCCGTAAAGCAA
Source organism: Burkholderia sp. LFS061 (assembly GCF_047978125.1). Taxonomy (NCBI): domain Bacteria; kingdom Pseudomonadati; phylum Pseudomonadota; class Betaproteobacteria; order Burkholderiales; family Burkholderiaceae; genus Burkholderia; species Burkholderia sp. LFS061. The sequence continues at coordinate 167,115 of NZ_JBFPFS010000007.1, forward strand.
CGGCAGGCGCAGCACGCACGACAGCGGCGATGCGGCGACGAGCGCAGCTTCGCCTTCCAGCTTCGTGCGGCCGTAGATGTTCAGCGGGTTCGGCGTGGCGTCTTCACGGTACGGGGCCGCCTTGCCGTCGAATACGTAGTCGGTGGAGATGCCCAGCGTCCATGCGCCATATCGCGCGGCGAGCGCGCCGATGCGGGCCGGTGCTGTGACGTTGATGGCGCGCGCGGCGGCCGGGTCGCGTTCGCAGACGTCGGGGCGGCGTTCGGCTGCACAGAGGATGACGGCGGCCGGTTTGCGGGTTTCGAAGAGGTGTTCGAGGGCCGGCTGGTCGAGCGCGTCGAGTCGGGCGATGTTTTCCGGGGGCAGCGCGAGAAGTTTTGCGCCTGCGCTTTGCGGGTTCCGGATGGTCGCGAGCAGCGTCAGCGACGATTCGCGGGCCAGCGACGCGGCAACCGCGCGGCCGAGCAGACCGGAGGCGCCGATGACGAGGATGGTCGGGAGTTCGGTCGACGAAGTTGGGCTTGGCATGGGCGGCGATTCGGGTGACGTAGGGAGGCGCGGGGTCGCGTTCGGCGTTCGAGCTGTGGTCGTCCGGAGGATAGCGGAAAAGGTGCGCAACCGATCAACGACAAACGACCCTCGAACCGTACCATGCGGAATCGCCACCCGGCGCACGCAAGCTCCGGAGCCACCGGCGATTCGCCCGCCACCCAAAAGACAAAGCCCGGCACACTTGCGCGCACCGGGCCTGCCATACTGCACTGAAACTTCGCGCCGCCTTACTTCCGGTCGAGCGAATACCGCCCCGGCCCGGTCAGCGCGAGCAACAGCAACCCGCCGATGATGCTGACGTTCTTGTAGAAGTTGATCATCGCCATATACTGGTCCATGCCCTGCAGCGCCCAGTAGCGATGGCCGATCAGCGCGGTCGCGAGCGTATAGGCGGCGAACACCAGCGCGAGCGGACGCGTATAGAAGCCGATCGCGATCAGCAGGCCGCCGGCCAGTTCGACCGCCACCGCGATCACGGCCGTCAGTTCCGGCGCCGGGTTCCCCGTCGACGCCATGTACGCGACCGTGCCCGAGAAGCCGTTCAGCTTCTGCCAGCCGAACAGCACGAACAGGATCATCAGCAGCACGCGAGCCGCCAGCAGCAGCTCGTCCTTCTTCGACTCCAGCGAAACGTAACGCATAGCAAACACCCTTGAATTGACGGTTTGAGGCATCCGGCGCCGATGCGCGCCGAATCGGCACGCCAGGTCGGCAACGGACCACTCCTCGCGCAATCGGACAGCGGACCGGACGGCCCGCCGCCGAAGAATCCTTCCGGTTGCGCCGTTCCTGGCGCGCTCCGGATCGGTTCTGGCGAAGCACGGGTACAGTCTACTGTCTCACCATGAATCATCAATCCTCCTTGAAGCGATTCGCTGTCTCACTTAAGTAGACAATCGGACGCAACAAGACCGTTACACGGCGGATGACGGGGCAGCGCAAACGACTTTCGGCCCCGCGCAAATCGCTCCGTTTTCGTGTTTCCAGATCAGGAAAACTGTTCCTCTTCTTCCTGGCCGACTTATTCAATTGATATTGTTGGCACCAATTGACACATGCCGGTCACAACAACTCGTCTCGACAGTTAATTGGCGACGCGTTCTACGCGTGCTTCATTCGTCATTGATTCGGCGTAGCAATTCGATCGTCTTTACAGTCATCTAGTGATCTTCTTTCGATCAAAGACACACGGACCGGGAATGAAAATTGGTAACCGAAAACGTTTCACGTACGCGTGGCCCGACATCTCATGTAGCGTGATATCGCCTACCTGACAAGGTTTGCGGCTCGATACTGACCAAGCATGACGCCTGCTCCATGCAGCTGCTCCGCCTGACGTTTAGCGGCATGAACGAAAAATTCCCCATCAAACATTCACGCTTTCGGCAAGTTTTAAACTCCAGAAAACATCCCTCAATAAATACAATAAAAATCATGCGTTTACGATGAAGAATCGCAAACCGCCATCGCGTATTCACTCGCCATCCTCCACCTACAATTTTCTCAACAAAAATTACAAAAAATTACCAATTAATGCCGGTTTAAATATACGATGGCGCACCGATTCGTTCTTACGTTTCCCCAACGCCTCCCGTGAACCCCGGCATGCGTCGCGCGGGAGGCCGCATGCAGGCGAATCGCGACGAGGCCGCCCGGATCACCGCGAGCGGACTCGACAGCCGTTCGTCGCAGGATCGCCTTTCAACCGGAGCCCACCCATGCCAACGAACACGCCCGTGAATAGCGGCGCGAACGCGAACAGCCTGATGCAACAGGCGGCGCAGTCGATCATCAACGGCTCGACCGGCAATCCGTCGATGGACGTCGGCACGCTGGTCAAGACGCTGGTGAACGCGAAGACGGCCGGCCGTGCCGCGACGCTTGCCGCGTCGCAAGCGACCGGCAGCACGCGGATTTCCGCATTCGGCGCACTGTCGTCGGCGCTGGGCGCGCTCCAGGCGGGCCTCGCATCGCTGACGAACGGCGGACTGCAGTCGACGTTCAACGCCGTCGCGAGCGGCAAGGGCCTGACCGCGACGGCGGGTGCGGGCGCGGTCGCCGGCACCTACACGGTCGGCGTCACGCAGATCGCGACCGCGCAGGCGCTGTCGTCGGCGGGCTTCAACGGGACCAGGGCACTCGGTACCGGCACGCTGACGCTGTCGCTCGGCAGCCAGTCGTTCAAGGTCGAGGTCGGCAGCACGAACAACACGCTGTCGGGCATCGCGGCCGCGATCAATGCGGCGTCGAACAACCCGGGGATCAGCGCGACGGTCATCAACGGCACCGACGGCGCGCACCTCGTGCTCGCATCGTCGAAGACGGGCGCGGCGAACGCGATCAGCGTCGCGGTCGGCAACGTGACCAACGACAACGGGCTGTCGAGCCTCGGCGTCACGTCGACGGCCGACACGGCCGGCGGCGCGTCGAAGATCGAATCGGCGAACAGCGCGGCCGCGTGGCGGCAAAGCGCGGTCGCACAGGATGCGAAGTTCGCGATCAACGGGATCGCGTCGACCAGCGCGAGCAACGCGGTGTCGGGTGTGCTGACGGGCATCACGCTGAACCTGTCGGCGGCCGCGGTCAGCGCGACCGATACGCAGACGCTGACGGTCAGCACCGACACGAAATCGCAGGCGGCGACGATCACGAATTTCGTGAGCCTGTACAACACCGTCGTCAAGACGATGGGCGCGCTGACGAGCTACACGGAAGGCGCGAGCGCACAAGGCGCGCTGATCGGCGATTCGACGCTGAACACGATCCGCAACTCGCTCGCATCGAGCGTCGCGCGCGGCGTCGACAGCGGCGACACCGAGAAGGGCAGCGGGCACGCGAACCTGCTGTCGATCGGCATCAAGCTCGAGAGGGACGGCACGCTGAGCGTCGACAGCGCGAAGCTCGGCGACACGCTGTCCGCCAACCCGGCGGCGGTCGCGCGCCTTTTCAACCCGACGAACGGGATCGGCACGCGCCTGACCGAGCAGATCACGCAATTTACGAAGAAGAACGGAATGATCGACGTGCGCACGACCGCACTGAACGCCGATCTGAAGCGCATCACGCAGCAGCAGTCCGATCTGTCCGACTACGCTGCGCAATTGACCAAGCAGTATCAAGCGCAGTTCACGGCACTCAACACGCTGATGGCCAAGATGAACTCGAACTCGCAGTACCTGACGCGATTGTTCGGCGGCGCAAACAGCAGCGGCACGCTGGCGAAAAGATGAACGGCCGGGCCCCGCGGTGACCGCTTCGGCGGTTCCCGCGCAATGGTTCGAGCGGGTCGAGCCGTCAGCCGAGCCCCTCGACGCGGTCGGCGAACAAATCGATCGCACGCGACACCTGACGCCCGAAATAGCCTGGCCGTTCGCGCTCGTATGCGCGCAGCAACGTCGTGCATTCGCGCTCGGCCCAGCGCCAGACCGGGCCCTGCTTCGCGAATACGGGATGATCGTGCAACTCCGCCGGCACCGCGTGCTCGTCCTCCCAGCCCCAGAAATACGCCTGGTACGCGCGGGCGAACGGCATCCCCAGATTGTTCGCGACGGTCTCGTCGTGGCGCAGCGTGAAGTCGACGATCTCCTTGCGCACGCGGCCACCGACGTCGTCGTGGCGCGCTTCGATCCAGCAGTGATACCGCGCGAGGTGCGACAGATGCCGCGCGGTGCGGCGCCGCTCGCGCGTCGTGCACAGCGCGTACAGGTTGCCGTTGCCGAAATCCATCACTTCGCCGCCCGCGAACGGCCGGTAAGCCTTGCCGGTCAGCAGCGTCAGCACCTGTGCGCCGACGATCGCGTAGTCGGCGCACCGCATGTAGCCGCTGCGCGTCGTCGCTTCCGATACGCTCCGATGGACGACCTCGTCGATCACGGCGTGCAGCATGGCATCTACCGGCGCCGCCAGGATCGGTGGCTGGCTAGTCGTCGTCACTGGTTGCATCGGAAACGAATACGGATTCAACGGTTCATCGGTAAAAAACGCTCCGAGGCATAATATTACGAACCGTTACAAGAACCGATAGACGGATTGAGCAGATTTGTATGCTTTTGTCGTGCGGTGACGGAGCGTGCCGGACAGGTCACCGGACGCCACCGAAGCAGTACGCAGCGCAGGAGTCGGACGCGCGTCGGCGCCGCGCTCGTGGAGCGCGGGCGGTTCGATTTTGTGATGCGGTGGATGAAGGCCGGACGGCGTGTCCGCGGTGCACCGCCGTTCGTGGCAACGGGCATCGTGCCCGTCCCGGCCGGCTACCGCAGTGGTGTGGTCGCGGCAGGCGGCATTGCCGCCACCGATGTAATCTGGCATCCCGATGGTTTCGTTGCGTTACGCACCCGGCACGAACGCGGCGCCGGGCTCATACCATCCGGGACGTTGCAGGTACGCCGCCAGCACCGCACGGCGCGCCGCATCCGCTATTGCGCGGCGATCCGCCGGCGGAAATGCTCGGTACCGGCCACGATCTTGTCGAGCACCGCATCGAGCGCCCAGAATCGTTCGCGCACGTCGTAATCGATCGCGCGGCATTTGATCGACCCGAAGGTGCCGATCCGCTGATGGTAGATCTTCGCGAGCGCTGGGTAGCCCAGCGCTTCCGACACCGCCGACACGACCAGGAACGTCGACAGTTCGTCGGCCAGCGCCGGGTTCGCGCCTCCTTGCGAGCGCAACCACCGGTAGAGATCCGGATGGAAGTTGGTGAACACGCCGTTGAAGCCCGCGGACCCCGCCTTCATCGCGTCCCACGCAATCGCGGCGTTCGCGTTCAGGATCTTCAGCGGCGATCCCGCGGCGAGCGCGACGCGCCGCTTCACCGTCTCGAGGTCGCAGCTCACGTCCTTGAGCATCACGAACCGGCCCGTGTCGATGCACGCGCGCAGTTCGTCATCCGAAAGAAGCCGCCGGTAAGGCGCCGGACACTCATACAGGCCGAGCGGCAGATCCGACGGCAGTCGCGCGAGCAGCCTGTGAAGATGGTCGAGCAGCGCGGCGCTGCCCTTGCGCTGCGGATCGAGCCGGTTGGTCACGAGCACGACGCCCTGCGCACCCGATTCGGCCGCCGCGCACAGTTCGGCGACCTGCGCGTCGAGATCGTCGCTGACGTGCCCCGATGCGACGACGGGCACGCGCCCGGCCACCCGCTCGACCACGAAGCGCGCCAGTTCCGCGCGTTCGGCAAGACTCAGGAACTGCATCTCGCTCGATTGCGCGACCGCGAACAACGCATCCGCGCCGTGCGCCAGATACCATTCGATGAGCCGCTCGAGCCCCGCGTAGTCGATCGCGCCGGCATCGTCGAACGGCGTCAGCATCACCGGTACGATCCCCTCGATGGTCACGTTCGCTTGCTGCTGGTGTTGCATCTGTTTCTCCTTCCTTCAGTGAATGCGTGTACAAGCTGCGTGCTCAGGCCGGCAACGGTCCGTGCGCGGCATTCGCCGCCTGCTCGGGAATCGGCTTGCGCACCAGCAGCAGGTAAGCCATCGCACCGGCGAACGCGATCGCCGCGGCGGTCAGCAGCGCGGGCACGAACGACCACTTCTGCGCAATGATGCCCGTCAGGATCGGCGCGAGCGCGCCGCCGATGAAACCGCCGAAATTCTGGATCGCGCCGAGTGACGCGACACGGCTCGGCGGCGCGGCCGCCGTCGCGAGCGCCCACGACGAGGCCGACGCCGCGTTGGCGAGAAAGATCACGACCGAAATGCATGCGAGCGCGACCGCGTTGCTCTGCACGAGCGCGGCCGGGATCGTGAACGCGACCATCCCGAGCATCGCGACCACCACCGCATTGCGCCGGCTCACGACCGGCGAACGGCTGCGACGCGTGACCACGTCCGACAGCCAGCCGGCGACCAGCGAGCCGACGAACCCGCACAGGAACGGCACCGACGCGGCAAACCCGGTGCGGATCAGGCTCATGTGCCGCTCCATCGTCAGGTACCCGGGCAGCCAGGTCAGGTACACCCAGTTCAGGTACACGGAACCGAAAAAACCGATCAGCATCCCCCAGGTCGTGCCGTGCGAGAACAGGCTGCGCCATTCGCCGAAAGTCAGTTTCGGCGCCGCGACGACGCTCTGCGCATCGGCATCGAGATAGCTGCGCTCGTCCACGGTCAGTTGCGCGCGCACCGGATCGCGGTACAGCGCAAACCAGACGACGGCGACGACAAGACCCGCTGCGCCCGTCGCAATGAACGCCCAGCGCCAGTCGAACGATGCGACGAGGATCGACAGCAGCAACGGCGCGAGCGCGGTGCCGAGCGGCGACGCGGCGTTGAAGATCCCGGTCGGCGTGCCGCGCGCGCGCAGCGGAAACCAGTTGCTCACCACCCGCGCGGCCGACGGGAACTGCGGCGCCTCGCCGATGCCGAGCACGATGCGCGCGACGATGAACCAGCCGAAGGTGGACACGATGCCGCCGGCCGCCTGCGCGAACGACCAGACGATCAGCCCGATGCCGAGCAGCCGGCGCGGACCGATGCGGTCGACGAGCCCGCCGACCGGAAACTGGCACAGCGCATAGCTCCACGAGAACGCCGACAGCAGCAGCCCCATCTGCGCGAGCGACAAGCCGAGATCGCCCCGGATCGCCGAGCTCGCGACAGCCAGCGTGCCGCGATCGAGATAATTGACGATCCCGCTCGCCATCAACAGCGCGAGCGCGATGCGTTGCCCGCGCCGGATACGCGGCGGCGCGTGCGGAACAGTCTGGTTTTCGCTCATTACGTTTGTCTCCATGTCTCGGGTATCGGCCGGTTCCGGCCATTCCGTCGCTTGCGGAATTCAGGTATCCATCCGTGTCACTTCTTCGTGCGTCGGGATCGAGGTCTGCGCGCCGTAGCGCGTGACGCTGATCGCGGCCGCACGCTGACCGAAGCCGATCGCGTCGTCCATCGACGCGCCGTCTGCGCGGGCGGCCGCGAACCCGCCGACGAACGTGTCGCCGGCCGCGGTCGTATCGACGGCCGTCACCGACATCGCACGATGGCGGCCGTTCCCTGCGCTGCCGCGCCAGCACACGCCGCGCGCGCCGAGCGTGACCAGCACGTTGCCGACGCCCTTCGAGCACAGCGCATCGGCGGCGCGCACGGCCGACGCATCGTCGCCGACGGCGATGCCGGTCAGCGACTCGGCTTCGGTTTCGTTGACGACGAGGTAGTCGACTCGCGCCAGCAACGCGTCGAACAGCGGCTGCGCAGGCGCGGGATTGAGCAGCACCGGCGTGTGGCACGCGCTCGCACAGGCAATCGCGTGCGCCACGGTCGCGATCGGCACTTCGAGCTGGCATACCAGCAGCGCCGCCCCGGCGATCGTTTCGCGCGCCGCGTCGATCCGGCCGGCGTCGAGGCACGCATTCGCGCCGGGCACGACGACGATGCTGTTCGCGCCGCCGTCGTCGACCGTGATCGCGGCAACGCCGGTCGACGTGCCGCCGATGCGATGCAGGTGCGTCACGTCGATCCGTTCAGCCGCCAGCGCGCCGTGCAGGCGCACACCGAACGCGTCGTCGCCAACGCAGCCGATCATCGCGACCGACGCACCCAGACGCGCGGCCGCAACCGCCTGGTTCGCCCCCTTGCCGCCGTGATCGGTCTGGAATTCAGTGCCGAGCAGCGTCTCGCCCGGCACCGGCAGGCGCGGCGCACGCGTGACGAGGTCGATGTTCACGCTGCCGACGACAGCGATATGCGGTGAACGGGCGCTGTTCATTTCTCGATGTAACCGCTTACATTTGAAGTGGACAAAACGGCCGGGAAGGCCGTCGTCGATGAAAATTTCGCGATACGGATGGAATATGTGTCTGACATAATACGGAACACCATCAAGATAGCGCTTACATTCTCACAGGATCGAATCGGGATGCAAGCGGGACCACCATGAATCGAGGGTAAACAATGACGCTTTTGGCAGCGCGCGGCGTCGGCAACACCGCCGCGCAGGGAGACGGCCGATGAGCACGCCCCCGTCCCGCGGCGGCGCGTCCCGTGCGCGCCGCGGCAGCGGCCGCTCGGTGCTCGGTGACGTCGCGAAGCTGGCCGGCGTGTCGACCGCGACCGTCTCGCGCGTGTACAACGATCCCGGCAAGGTGTCGGCCGACGTGCAGCAGCGCGTGCGCGACGCGGCGCGCGCACTGAACTGGATTCCGAATGCGGCCGGCCGTGCGCTCGCGTCCACGCGCACCCACATCACCGGCGCGATCATTCCGACGCTCGACGACCAGGTGTTCGCGTCGCAGGTCGCGGGCATGCAGACGGTCATGGCCGAGCACGGCATCACGCTGTTTCTCGGCTGCTCGAACTACGATCCCGCTCAGGCGCTGGCGCAGGTGCGCGCGATGCTGTCGCGCGGCGTCGAAGCCGTATCGCTGGTCGGCGAAGCGTATCCGCCGGAATTGTTCGAACTGCTTGCGATGCACGGCGTGCCGTACGTCGTCACGTACGCCTATCGCGACGACAGCCCGCACTGCTGCATCGGCTTCGACAACCGCGCGGCGTTCGCGCGGCTCACCACGCACCTGCTCGACCTCGGCCACCACGATTTCGCGATCATCATGCAGCCGTCGGCCGACAACGACCGTGTGCAGGCCCGCCTGCGCGGCATTCACGACACGCTTGCCGCGCACGGGCTCGCGGTGCGCCCCGTGCATCAGCACGAAGGCGCGGCCACGATCGCGTTCGGGCGGGCGAGCCTGCGCGCGATCGCCGACAGCGACGCGGCGACGCGGCCGACGGCCGTGATCTGCGGCAACGACGCGCTCGCGCTCGGCGCGTTGCTCGAGGCGCAGGCGCTCGGCATCGACGTGCCCGCGCAATTGTCGATCACCGGGTTCGACGACATCGCGCTCGCGCGCGAGATCCGGCCGCCGCTGACGACGATGTGGGTCGACACCGATGCGATCGGGCGGCAGGCCGCGCATGCGTTGCTCGATGCGCTCGAGAACGGCGTAACGGGACCCGGTCGAGCCGTCATGCCGGAGTTGCGCATACGGGAATCGACCGCGCCGCCGGCGCGGGCTCGCGCATCGCGCAAAGAATGAAGACGCGTCGAGCGGCTCCGGCCGTCCCGCGCGCTCACTGCATCACGTCGATCGGCAGCGTCCTGTCGAGATTGTCGTGCCACGCCTGGATGGTCTTCGGCACGGTTTTCTTCCACGCCTGCGCGTTCGAGTAATAACGCATCCGGACCTTGTTCTGCGCATCGAACACGAGCAGCCCGATCCACAGATCGGTACCGCGGCTCATCACGATCGCCGCGTTCGTCGTCGCGATACCGCGCACCCAATACGACTTCACGCGCGCATTCAGCCCGTCGAGATCCTTTTCGTCGGCGCTGTCATTGACCATGTCGACGAGCGTCGGGTAATCGGCGCCAAGCAGCTTGTGCGCGGTCGCGTTCTGCGTCGCGTCGGTCACGACCTTGAGGCTCAGCAGGTCGGCCTGCGGCCTGGCCTGGAACTGCGACGCGGTCACGTAGTCGCCCGCGTAGACGACGCCCGCGCCGGCGCCGCAATCGAAATCCCCACCCTGTTGCGTGACGCGGATGCGCCCACCCTTCCGGTCGAAATCGAGCCGGCATTTGTCGTTGCGGTAGGTGCCGCTGTCGCCGTGCAGCACGATGTCGCCGTCGAGCCCGCCGGTATTCGCGCCGTTGTTGGCGCCCAGCTCGAAATGCAGCCGCGGCGCCGTGCCGGTGAACGTCAGGACGCCGCCGACCGACGGGTTGTCGCTCGTCAGGTACCGGGTCTGTTGCCAGCGATCGGCGGCAAGCGGCGTGCCGTTCAGGCTCGCGAGCCGTTCGCGATAGCGGTCGCCGAGGCACGGCGCTTCGGTGCCGCACTGGTCGCGCTGCTTGAGCCACTTCAACTGTGCGGCCTTCAGCCCGGCCGTATCGCCGCCTTTCGCGAGCGCCTTCTTCCACGCCGCTGCAAGGTCACCGTCGAGCTTCGACAGCGCGGCGTCCGCGCAGATCGTCTTCTCGGTCGGCGAAGCGGCCTTCGCGCAGTCGAAGCCGGCTGCATGCGCGGCGATCGGCAACAGCGTCAGCAGCGCGGCCGCCGCGATGAATCGCAGGTGCAAGTACCGCGTATCACATGCGGGAATCGCGGCTTGCCCGCGCGCGTTCGATCGATTCTGGATGGTCATCGGCTTGGATCGTCGCTGGGTCGCGCGCCCGTAGAAGCTACCTGCACGCGACATTCAAGGTAAAAACGCCCGGCCCGACATGCGACGCATGCCGTCGCCCGCCGCAGCGTAACCCGAATGCGCGACGCCGATCAATCGACGTTCGATGTCATCGCAACCGTTCCGGCGGCCACGCTGCATTGCACGATGCCGTCGCGCGATGCAGCTTCCACGACGGCATCGATGTTCCCGATGAACACCATTACGTCATCGCGTTCGTGCGCGGGTGCGGCAGGCGGCGCCTGCGCGGCATCCAACGTCGAAGCCGGTTACGGTGCGAGCAGGCGTCAGCCGTCGAACGGCACCAGCTCGTAACTCGTGCTCCGCCCGCCGGACGACGAACGAAGCAGCACACCGTGCCCGACGAGTTCCGTGATGTCGCGCAGCGCCGTGTCTTGCGAACACTTTGCGAGAGCCGCCCACTTGGTGGTCGTCAACTTCCCTTCGAAGCCGTCGAGCAAGCGATTCATGACCTTGACCTGACGCTCGTTCATCGCGAAGCCCGCACATCGCTGCCAGAAGCGCGCCTTGACCAGGACCGCGTCGAGCGTCGTGTGAGCGTGATCGACGGCCCTGCCGAGTGCATTCAAAAACCACGCGAGCCATTCGGTGACGTCGAGCGAACCGCGCTGCGTACGCTCCAGCACGTCGTAATACACGTCACGCTCGCGCTGGATTTGCGCCGACAGGCTATAGAAGCGCTGCGGACTCCGATCGGCGCGCGCCAGGACCAGATCCCCGAGCGCTCGCGCGATACGGCCGTTGCCGTCGTCGAACGGGTGAAGCGTGACGAACCACAGATGGGCCAGGCCGGCGCGGATCAGTAAAGGCTCGACCGGCGCGGCATTGAGCCACGCGAGAAAGCGCCCGACCTCGTTCGCGAGACGCGCGGCGGGCGGTGCTTCGAAATGCACGCGCTGTCGGCCGATCGGCCCGGACACGACCTGCATCGGCCCGCTCGCATCCGTACGCCATGCGCCGACCGCGATCCGCGACATCCCGGAATAGCCGGTCGGGAAAAGGGCTGCATGCCATCCGAACAGACGGCTTTCGGTGACCGGCGTCGCCGAATGGGTCGTCGCATCCAGCACCATGTCGACCACGCCCTCGACGTGGCGATCGACCGGCGCCAGTGCGCCGATATCGACCCCGAGCCGGCGTGCAATCGACGATCGGACCGATGCGACGCTCAGGTTTTCGCCCTCGATGGCGCTGGTCTTGACGACGTCCTCCGTCAGCGCGACCAGGCTGGCCTCATCGCGCAGCGCCAGGCCGATATCCGCCAGCCGCCCGGCCAGCATGCCTTGCGCACGGCTGACGTCGGCGAGTGACGTGGCGAGTGCCGGGAGGTCGAAGCGCCATGCGGGCCAGTCGGCCGCCTCCCAGACGAAGGTGTAATCTCCGCTCATGATGCGGAGATTATCCCACCGATTCACCGCATGGCTCAATATTCTCCGCAATATCTGCGGAGAATAACGCGTCTATTCACCGCACCTCGCCCGCTACCGCCGCCTGCCCGCCCCGCCCTTCGCCGCCGGCGCAGCCTCGCCAAGCCGTTCCGCGAGAAACCCGATGAACGTGCGCAGCGTGACGAATCCTTCGCGGTGCTGCGGAAACACCGCATTGAGCGTGATCGGCGGCGGCGCATACGCTTCGAGCACCGGCACGAGCGCGCCGCTGTCGAGCGCCGCGCCGACGATGAAGTGCGGCAGCAGCACGATGCCGAGCCCCGCGATCGCCGCATCGCGCACCACTTCGCCATTGTTCGCGACGAGCGGCCCCTGCACGTCGAACGTGCGCGCCGCGCCATCGACGCGGAATTCCCAGCCGACGCGCCTCTCGCGCCCGTACAGCAGGCACGTATGGCCGGCGAGATCGGCCGGTGTTTCGGGCGTGCCCTGCCGCTTCAGATAGGCAGGGCTCGCGCACGCGATCATCCGCCACGCGCCGAGCGGGCGCGCGATCAACGTCGAATCCTCGAGCGAGCCGATCCGCAGCACGAGATCGAAGCCCTCGCCGATCAGGTCGACGCGCCGGTCGGTCAGGTCGAGGTTCAGCCGCACGGCCGGGTGCGTGGACAGGAATTCGGCGATCAGCGGCGACACGTGCGTGATCCCGAACGACAGCGGCGCGCTGATCTTCAGCGAACCGTGCAGCTCGGTGCTGCGCACCGACATTGCCTGCTCGGCGTCGGCGATCTCGGCAAGGATCCGCTGCGCCCGCGCATAAAACTCCTGCCCCGATTCGGTCACCGCGAGATTGCGCGTGTTGCGGTGCAGAAGCCGCACGCCGAGCGACGCCTCCAGCGCCATCGTGCGCCGGCTGACGAACTGCTTGGACAGCATCAGCTGGTCGGCCGCCGCCGTGAAGCTGCCCGCGTCGACCGTCGCGACGAAGATCCTCAGATCGTTGAGTTCCATATTGTCCACTCCATAGCGACAGTCATTATCTCTACAGCCATTTATTTGTCAAATCGATTGACCTAAGATTCATCTCAACGAACGGCCGGACCCACTTCCGAGGCCCGGCGACTTCAAGGACAGAAATCATGATCGAAATCCGTGCAGCAAACCAACGTGGCCGTGCGGAGCATGGCTGGCTCAGCTCCCGTCATACGTTTTCGTTCGCGAATTACTACGATCCGAAGCAAGTCGGCTTCTCCGACCTGCTCGTGATCAACGACGACCGCGTCGCACCGGGCCGCGGCTTCGGCACGCACCCGCACCGCGACATGGAGATCCTGTCGTACGTGCTCGACGGCGCGCTGGAACACAAGGACTCGATGGGCACCGGATCGGTGATCGTGCCGGGCGACGTGCAACTGATGAGCGCGGGCACGGGCGTGCGCCACAGCGAGTTCAACCACTCGCCGGACGCGGGGGTCCACTTCCTGCAGATCTGGGTCGGGCCGGCCGAAAAGGGTGCCGAGCCGCGTTATCAGCAGACGAACGTCGCGGCCGACGAAAAGCGCGGCAAGCTCACGCTGGTCGTGTCGCCGAACGGCGACACCGGTTCGCTGAAGATCCGGCAGGACACGCGGATCTACGCGGGCCTGTTCGACGGCGATGAGCGCGCGACGCTGGAACTGGCACCGGACCGCTTTGCTTACGTGCACGTTGCACGCGGCAGCGTGACGGTCAACGGCGTGACGCTCGGCGAAGGCGACGGCGCGCGCATCCGCGGCGAACAGGCGCTGACGCTCGCCGACGGCAACGATGCCGAAGTGCTGGTGTTCGACCTGCGCCCGGTCGAAGTGACGGCCGAGTGGGCATAACCCCCGTTCGGGAAACCGGGCCCCGCCGAACGCGGGGCCCTTTTAATCGGAGATTCGCATCATGGCCAAGGTACTCGTTCTTTACTACTCGTCCTACGGGCACGTCGAAACGATGGCGCAACACGTCGCGGAAGGCGCGAAATCGGTGCCCGGCGTCGAAGTCGCGCTCAAGCGCGTGCCGGAAACGATCCCCGTCGACCAGGCCAGGGCGATCGGCGTGAAGGTCGACCAGGCCGCACCGGTCGCCACGGTGGACGAACTCGCCGATTACGATGCGATCATCTTCGGCACGCCGACCCGCTTCGGCAACATGGCCGGCCAGATGCGCACGTTCCTCGACCAGACCGGCGGCCTGTGGATGAAGGGCGCACTCGTCGGCAAGATCGGCAGCGTGTTCGCGTCGACCGGCACGCAGCACGGCGGCCAGGAAACGACGATCACGTCGTTCCACACGACGCTGCTGCACCAGGGGATGGTGATCGTGGGCGTGCCGTATGCGTGCAGCGGGCTCGTCAACATGAACGAAATCACCGGCGGCACGCCGTACGGCGCGACGACGCTCGCAGGCGCGGACGGCAGCCGCCAGCCGAGCGCGAACGAACTCGAAATCGCGCGCTACCAGGGCAAGCACGTCGCGGAACTCGCGAGCAAGCTCGCGTCGTAACGCGTCGCACCATCCGGGAATCCGCCGGCCGCACACGGTCCGGCATTCCCGGGAAACCGCACACGAACGGACGGCGCCGGGGCAACCCGGCGCCGTCCGTTCGTGCGTGTTTGCCGGCCGTTACTGCCCCGACGCCGGCGCGGCGGGCGCCGCCTTCGTCGCGGGCGCCTTCTGCACGGCGTTCTGCGGATAGTTGCTCTGGTCGTTGGTCAGCCGGTAGCCGCTGCCGGTGCCGATCGCCTTCAGGTCCGACGCGTGGCGCGCCCGGGCCGCCTTGCGTGCCGCCTTCTTCTGCGCCTTGTCGAGCTGCTTCTGCGTCGGCGCGGACGCCGGATCCTGCGCGTATGCCGCCGGCGCGGCGGTCAACAGCAGACCGAACGACGCCGTTACTGCTGCTGCCACTGAAACCACGCGAGACTTCTTCATGGCCGGATCTCCTTGTCGATTGTTGGTTGTGGGTCGAATATCAGCGCGCACGCGACGGCTTGCGACGACGGCGCCGATGCAACGTTAGCCGATCGCTGCGCAAATGTCCGTGTGCGTTCCTGAATTTTCCTGATAACGACAGCGATACATGCGCGCCGGGCACGCCGTCGTGTCGCCATGCCGTCTGCGCCCATCAGGGAAACCGATAACCCGGCGCTCAGACCCAGCGCGACAGCACCGGCAGCAGGATCGGCACGACGAACGCCGTCAGCACGCCGTTCAGCCCCATTCCGAGCCCGGCGAACGCGCCGGCCTCCTCGCTGACCTGAAACGCGCGCGCGGTGCCGATCCCGTGCGACGCGACGCCGAGCGCGAAGCCGCGCACGGCCGGCTCGTCGATCCGCAGCGCGTTGAGGATCCCGCGCGCGCACACCGCGCCGAAGATCCCGGTCGAGATCACGAGCACGGCGGTCAGCGACGGAATGCCGCCGATCTCCGCGGCGACGGCCATCGCGATCGGCGTCGTCGCCGATTTCGGCGCGAGCGACGCGATCGTCTGGTGCGATGCGCCGAACAGCGCGGCGATGCCGACCGCCGACACGATCGCTGTCAGCGAGCCCGCGAGCAGGCCGACGAGCAGCGGCAGCGCGCTGCGCCGCAGCTTCGACCACTGCCGGTACAGCGGCAGCGCGAGCGCGACGGTCGCGGGGCCGAGCAGGAAATGGACGAACTGCGCGCCTTCGAAATAGGTCGGGTACGGCGTATGCGTGATCGTCAGCAGCACGACGATCAGCGCGACCGCGATCAGCACGGGGTTCGCGAGCGGGTTGAAGCGCGCCCGTGCATAAACGGCCTGCGCGAACAGATATGCGATCAACGTGATGGTCAGGCCCAGCAGCGGGGTCGCCGCGAGATAGACCCAGATCGCGCCGAGTTTCGGGAAGGCCGTCATTGCGTGCGCTCCGCGGTGCCGTCCGCGCGGCGCTGGCGCCGCAGCAGCGCACGCGTGACGAGCGCCGTCACGGCGATCGCGAGCGTGGTGCTCACCGCCAGCGCGACGACGACCGCCACCGCATCGCCGCGCACGCGGTCGGCCGACACCATGATGCCGACGCCGGCCGGCACGAACAGCAGCGACAGGTGGCGCAGCAGCTCGAGCGCGGTCGGCTCGATCGCGTCGGCCACCTGCGGACGCAGCATCACGAAGCCGAACAGCAGCAGCATGCCGATCACCGGGCCCGGCACCGGCAGGGCGAACAGATAGGACACGCCTTCCCCTAGACACTGGAAGACCAGCAAGACCGCGAACGCCTGCAGCATGAACCGCTTCTCCCGAAGTTGGCCGCGAGTCCGCGCGGCCGCCGGGCCGGCGGCTTGCGGCGCCGGCGTGAACGATATGCGCGATCGTATCAACAATGCATGCGGCTGGTCGCGACGGCGCAATCGCACGATTGCGAGATCCCGGTTCCGCCGTTTCAATCCGGTCGGATCAGCCAGGAGAGCGGGCGGAACCGGGCGAGACGAAGGAGCGATCGCGCGACGGTCCGGACGCGAGTGGCGTCACCTTTCGCCACGCCCGTCGTCCGCATGCAAAAACGGCGGGCATGAGCCCGCCGCTTCGTCGTTCGCATTCGAATGCATTCTTTCGAATTCGAATGCCACCCGCCACGTTACTTCAGCCGAGTCGCGATTTCATTCGCCAGCGCCTTCGTCGCGGCCTTCGTCGGTGCATCCGCAGCCAGCGCGTTCAGCAGACCGAAATCATGAATCGTGCCGTCGTAGCGCGTGGTCGTCGCGTCGACACCGGCCGCGTCGAGCTTGCGGCCATATGCTTCGCCTTCGTCGCGCAGCACGTCGAACTGCGCGACCTGGATCAGCGCGGGCGGCAGGCCCTTCAACTGCGCGGTGCTCGCACGCAGCGGCGACGCGTAGATGTCGTTGCGTTGCGCTTCGTTCTTCGTGTAGGCGTCCCAGAACCACTTCATCATCGGCCGCGTCAGGAAGTGACCCTGCTGATACGCGTTGTACGAGCCCGTATTGAAGTCGTGGTCCGTGACGGGCCACATCAGGCCCTGGAAACGGATCGCGGGGCCGCCCTTGTCCTTCGCCATCAGCGACACCACGGCCGCCATGTTCCCGCCGACGCTGTTGCCGACCACCGCGAGGCGGCTGCCGTCGACACCGATCTCCGCGCCGTGCGCGGCTACCCACTTCGTCGCCGCATACGCCTGGTTGATCGCGACCGGGTAATGCGCTTCCGGCGAGGGCGTGTAATTCACGAATACCGCGACGGCGCCCGACTGCACGACGAGATCGCGCACGAGGCGTTCATGCGTCGGGAAGTCGCCGAGAATCCAGCCGCCGCCGTGGAAGAACATGAACACCGGCAGCGTGCCCGTCGCGCCTTGTGGGCGAACGATCGTGATCGGCACCGACAAGCCGTCCTGCTCGATCGTGCGGTTCGACACGTCGATGCCCGACAGGTCGACCTTCGCGCCGTTCTGCGCGTCGACCAGCACCTGGCGTGCCTTCGCGGGGCTCAACGTTTCGAGGCCGGGGCCCTTCTGGCCGTTCAGCGCGGCGAGGAACCCGCTCGTCGCCGCGTCGGGCCGGACGGCTTCGGCGCCGGCGGCGAATGCGGCGGACGCGGTGGACAACGTGGCTGCAACAGCGGCGGCGATCAGCAGCGGCTTGACGATCTTCATGACGAAACTCCTTGGCTTAACCGGTGAATGGCGATCAATGGTTCGTAGTACGTGCGATCAGACGAGCGTCAACGTGACGTCGATGTTGCCGCGCGTCGCGTTCGAGTACGGGCAGACGACGTGTGCACGGTCGATCAACGTTTGCGCGGCGTCGCGATCGAGGCCCGGCAGCGAGATCTTCAGTTCGACTTCAATGCCGAAACCGTTCGGGATCGCGCCGATGCCGACGCTGCCTTCGATGGCGGCATCCGCGGGGATCGCGATCTTGTCGCGGGCCGCGACGAACTTCATCGCACCGATGAAGCACGCGCTATAGCCGGCCGCGAACAGTTGCTCGGGGTTCGCGCCTGCGCCGCCCGCGCCGCCGAGTTCGCGCGGCGTGGTCAGCTTCAGGTCCAGGCCGCTTTCGGGCACCGTGGCACGGCCGTCGCGGCCGCCGGTGGCCTTTGCATGGGCGCGGTACAGCACTTTTTCGATCGACATGACAGACTCCTTTTCAATCAGTGAATGAAACAGCTTTCCAACCCGGGACCGCGCGCCGACAGCCTGGCCGCCGGCGTCACGCTTGTTTATCTACTCATAGATAGATAAACATCCCCCAAAAATGCAGGCGGGCAATCCACCTGCCCCGATCATCTATCTACCAACAGATAGATAACAAAGCCCAATAAAAGGCGGCGAACCGCCTGACTGCTTGCCCCGTCCGTCAGGACCGGGTTTTCCAGACAGCCTCGACATCCTCGAGACGCGCCCGTGTGTGAAACAGCCGGCTGGCCAGCACGCTGCCCTGGAACGCCGCGTACAACGCGCGCGCCGCCGTTTCGGGCTTGCCGCTGAACCGCAGCGTGCCTTCCTTCGCGCCCTGCGCCAGCAATTCCGCAAGCCAGCTCTCGTTGGCCTTAAAGAATGCCTGCACGGCCTGCCGCACGTTCTCCGGCAACGATTCGATGTCGGCCGCGAGCATCCCGCACAGGCAGATCTGGTTGCCGTCGCCGAGCGTCCGGCCGAACAGCTTCGTGTACAGGCTCAGCTTCACGTCGGCCGGCAACGCCGGATCGATCGCCCGCATGGCCGCGAGGACTTCGTCGCTGTAGGCCGCTACCGCTTCCAGCACGAGGTCGTCCTTCGACGGGAAATAGTAGTGGATGCTCGACGTCTTCACGCCCACCAGGTCGGACAGGTCTCGATAGCTGAAGCCGTTGTAACCGCGCAGCATCATCAGCGTGATCGCGTGGTCGAGAATCTGTTCGCGGACGGTCGGTTTCGTTTCCATGGATCGAACTTTATCTACTCATAGATAGACAGTCAAGGACTTTTTTTGGGGCGGGATGAAAAGTCGCGAAAGCCCGGCGGTGCGGGCACGCGCCGCCCCGCCCAGCCGCGGCTGCTTACAACCGGCCTGCAGCCCGATCGAATCGATGCGACACTCGCAGCCGGGCGACGCGACCACGACGCAATCGTCGGTCGGTACGGAGTGCGCGCCAGCACCCCGACATCGCGTCGCGCCCGGCACCTGCATCACCGGCCCGCCCGCTGCGTCGGACCGAATAAGGAGAACAGTCGATGTACTCGTGGTTTGAACGGCGCCTGCCGACTTTCCCGCTCGAAGATCCCGTCACGCCGCCGAAGGGATTCTTTTCGTTCGTCTGGGCGTGCACGAAAGGCGCCCGCGGCTGGATTCTGCTGATCGCGCTGACGTCGGCCGCGCTGGCCGCGTACGAAGCCGCACTGTTCGCGATGATGGGGCGCGTGGTCGACTGGCTGTCGTCGTCGGCGACGCCGGCGGAGTTCGGCGGCCGCCACTTCGGCACGCTTGCCGGCTTCGCGGCGATCCTCGTCGGCAGCGCGCTGCTGATCGCGCTGCACACGATGGTCAAGCACCAGGTGCTCGCGATCAACTTCCCGATGCGGCTGCGCTGGCTGTTTCACCGGCTGATGCTCGACCAGAGCCTGTCGTTCTATGCGAACGAGTTCGCCGGCCGCGTGACGACCAAGATCATGCAGACCGCGCTCGCCGTGCGCGATGCACTGTTCATGTCGGTCGACGTCGTGATCGGCGTCGCCGCTTACCTGATCGGCATCCTCGCGCTTGCGGCGAGCTTCGACTGGCGGCTGATGATTCCGCTCGCGCTGTGGGCGCTCGGCTATGGCGCGGCGTGCGCGTTTTTCGTGCCGCGCCTCGGCGCCGTCGGCAGCCGGCAGGCCGACGCGCGCGCGCTGATGACGGGCCGCATCACCGACGCGTATTCGAACATCACGACCGTGAAGCTGTTCTCGCATACGCGGCGCGAAGCCGACCACGCACGCCGCGCGATGGAAGCGTTCAAGGCGACCGGCGACGCGCAGATGCGGCTCGTCAGCGCGTTCGAGATCGTCAACCACCTGCTGTCGACGCTGCTGCTGGTCGGCTCGACCGGCCTCGCGCTGTATCTGTGGATGCATGGCGAAGCGAGCGCGGGCGTCGTCGCGGCCGTGATCGCGATGGCGCTGCGCCTGTCGAGCTATTCGCACTGGATCATGTGGGAGATGACCGAGCTGTTCGAGAACGTCGGCACGATCCAGGACGGCATCAACACGCTGACGAAGGTGCGCAGCGTGGTCGACGCGCCCGATGCGAAGCCGCTCGCGGTGCAGCGCGGCGGGATCGTGTTCGACAACGTGCAGTTCGCGCACGAGGACAACGACCGCGCGGTGTTCGACGGGCTGAACCTGACGATCCGGCCGGGCGAGCGGATCGGCCTGATCGGCCGCTCGGGTGCCGGCAAGTCGACGCTCGTGAACCTGCTGCTGCGCTTCTACGACGTGGGCGGCGGCACGATCCGGATCGACGGGCAGGACATCGCGCACGTCACGCAGGACAGCCTGCGCAGCGCGATCGGCATGGTCACGCAGGATACGTCGCTGCTGCACCGGACGATGCGCGAGAACCTGCTGTACGGTCGACCCGATGCAACCGAGCGCGAAATGCAGGACGCGGCCGTGCGCGCAGAGGCGTCCGAGTTCATCGACCGGCTGCGCGATCGCCACGGGCGCAGCGGCTACGACGTCGAGGTCGGCGAGCGCGGCGTGAAGCTGTCGGGCGGCCAGCGGCAGCGTGTCGCGATCGCGCGCGTGATGCTCAAGGACGCGCCGATCCTGGTGCTCGACGAAGCGACCAGCGCGCTCGATTCCGAAGTCGAAGTCGCGATCCAGCGCAGCCTCGACAGCCTGATGAGCGGCAAGACGGTGATCGCGATCGCGCACCGGCTGTCGACGATCGCGGCGATGGACCGGCTGATCGTGCTCGACGAAGGGCGCATCGTCGAGGAAGGCACGCACCAGCAACTGCTGCAGGCGGGCGGCATCTATGCGGCGCTGTGGGCGCACCAGAGCGGCGGGTTCCTCGGCGAAACGGCGGAGGCGGAGGGGGCAGAGCAGTAGGCGCCGCGTCGAAACGCCAGGCGTCGTGCCCAATAGCGCAGACGCCTGAAAAGGCCCGCCTCTGCCGCATCGGTTGCCAACACAACCATACGGCGGCAGCCCGAGCGGCGCGCCGCCTCATAACGATTCGAAGATTTGTTGGTTCCCTCGACGATGCGCTGTCCGTATCGTTCACCGACTCGTCAGACAAATCGACCAACGGGGGAATCCGACCATGAAACGAATCCGCTCATTCGCACTGCTCGCGCTGCCGGCCGCGCTCTGCGCCGCCGGCGCGCATGCGCAAAGCAGCGTCACGCTGTACGGCATCGCCGACGCGGGCATCGCATACGTGCACAACGCGCAGAACGCGAACGGCGGCAACGCTTCGAGCCTCGTCAAGTTCAGCAGCGGCAACCTGTCGGGCAGCCGCTGGGGGCTGCGCGGCATCGAGGATCTCGGCAGCGGGCTGTCCGCGCTGTTCCAGCTCGAGAACGGCTTCAACATCGGCACCGGTGCGCTCGGCCAGGGCCAGCGCGAATTCGGCCGCAAGGCCGTCGTCGGCCTCGCGAGCAGCACGTACGGTACCGTGACGCTCGGCCGCCAGTACGATCCGGTCGTCGATCTCGTGCAGGGCCTGACGCAGGACAACTACTTCGGCGGCGTATTCGCGACGCCGGGCGATCTCGACAACTACGACAACAGCCAGCGCGTCAGCAACTCGGTGAAATACACGAGCCCGCTGATCTCGGGCTTCCAGTTCGCGGCGCTGTACGGCTTCGGCGGCGTCGCGGGCGCCACCGGCAACGGCCGCACGTACAGCTTCGGCGCGAGCTACGCGAACGGCCCGCTGTCGCTCGGCGCCGGCTTCTTCTACGCGAACGGCGGCTCGACGGTCGCCAACGGCGTGCGCACGTGGTCGAGCAGCTCGGACACGCTGTTCAATACCGTGATCAACCAGGGCTTTTCGAGCGCGAAGTCGATCCAGATCGTGCGCGTGGCCGGCCAGTACGTAGCCGGGCCGGCGACCTTCGGCCTCGCGTATTCGAACACGCAGTACGGTGCGGACACGCTGTCGGCGTTCAGCCAGAACGCGAAGTTCAACAACGGCTCGGCGTTCTTCAACTGGCAGTTCTCGCCGGCGCTGCGCGCGGGCGTCGGCTACAACTACACGTCGCTGACTGGCCCGGCTTCCGCGCACTACAACCAGGTCAACCTCGGCGCGGACTACGCGCTGTCGAAACGCACCGACCTGTACGCGCTGTTCGGCTATCAGAAGGCGAGCGGCAACACGCTCAACGCGAGCGGTGCGACCGTGAAGGCCGCCGCGTCGGTCGGCTCGTACGGCGTGAACTCCGGCACCGATACGCAGGAACTCGCGATCGTCGGGATTCGCCACAAGTTCTGATTGCGACGTCGCTTCGCGCGAACCACGCAGGCGCGCACCATGGTGCGCGCCTGCGCCATTTACGCTGACATCGCAGCCGGCACGCATCTGTATCGCTATTTCGAACTCGACGTCGCGCGGCCGAGTATCCCGCACGGAGAGGCGTGGTACGAACGGCTGAAGGCGCGGCCCGCGTATCGCACGCACGTGATGATTCCGTTCGACGAACTGCGCGGGCGGCTCGATTACCAGGTGGCGGGCAGGCATTGGAGCCGCTTGTTGGAAGGTTGTAAGAACAACGGCGTATTTTCCGACCGGTACGCCCACCGGATGCATGCGCATCGCCGCGACGATTCTCGTCCCGGTACGGGTCATCGCGGACCAACCACACAGGCAATGTGATGAGCGCTCAAGACGTCCCGGCCGACTTCGCGTTCGAGCCGGACAAGGCGGTTGCCGTACATCGAAACGCCGGTCTGGACGCGTTGCGGGCCTGCCTGACGTTACTGGTGGTATTTCACCACTGCGCGATCACGTACGGCGCGATCGGCGGGTGGTACTACCACGAGGTGGCAGCGGGCCCATCCGTGGAATCCGCGCTGCTGACGCTGTTCTGTGCGATCAACCAGGCGTTCTTCATGGGCCTGTTCTTTTTGCTGGCGGGTTACTACACGTCGGGGTCCATCGATCGCAAGGGCGCCGCCCGTTTCCTGGCGGACCGGTTTCTCAGGCTTGGCCTGCCTTTGCTGGTGTACGGCTTTCTGATCGGCCCCGCGACGATCGCACTTGCACGGTCGGGCGCGGGCCATCCGTTTGCCGATACGTTGGCCCGCCTGTGGCGGAAAGGCACGTTCGAGAACGGTCCCATGTGGTTCGCCGAGACGTTGCTGATTTTCAGTGCGGCTGCAGCGCTCTGGCGCATCGCCTTCCCGCGCACCGCGGATCGCGACACGGGCCATACGGTCCGGCAACCCTTTCCGTCCGACAGGACCCTGGCCGCCGCGGCATTGCTGACGGGCAGCGCGGCACTGGCGTTGCGGTCCCGATGGCCGGTAGGTGTCAATGTATGGGGGCTTCAGCTCGGGTACTTCGCCAGCTATGTCGTGTTGTACGCAGCCGGTATCCGGACCGCCCGCGTGCACTGGATCGAGCATCTGCCGGCGCGACAGGTCGGCCGGTGGTGGCGCGTCGCGCTGCTGGCGCTACCTGTCTTGCCGCTCGCCTACCTGCTCGCGAAGCACGTTCCCGAATTGCGCGGCCGTCCGCAAGCGGTTGTCTACGCATTTTGGGAACCGCTGGTTGCGTGGGGAACGATACTGTTTCTCGCTGGATATTTTCAGCGACGTTTCGATCGACTGACGAGCGTGTGGCGGCCACTGTCGCGACGCGCGTACACCATTTACATCATCCATCCGCCCGTGCTGGTGGCAGTCGCCCTCGCGTGGAGAAACGTGCCGGCGGCCCCGCTCCTGAAGTTCGCCGTGACCGGCTGCGTCGCTTGCGTCGCGTGTTATCTGATTGCCGGCCTCCTGCTTCGATTGCCGAAGCTCGAGTCGATCCTGTAAAGGCAGACATTCGCGACGCGTGCACAACAGGACGCGGGATCCCGCCGGAAACGCCGGCCTAATGCCGCCGCATCCCGCCACCTCCGCTCATGCCACCGAATCGATGCATGCCGCCGAACCCGTGGCCCCCGCCGCCGATGAACGGGCCACGGTGAAAGCCCGACCCCACCGGCATGCCGAAGTGGCGATGATCCATCCGGTTGAAGTGATCGACGTGATCGAAATGGTGGAAATGACGGAAACGATCGACGAAGATGAAGCTCACGCCCGCGCCGATGAAAAGCGGCGGCCCCCAGTACCACGGGTCGGGATACGGATAGGCCGCGGCCGGGTACCACAGCACGCTGCCGTCGTCACTTTGCACGATCCGCCATGTGCCATCGCTTTGCAGGCACGCACGCCCCACGATTTGCTGTTCCGTGCCGTCGATGTCCGCTTGCGCGACGACCGCGCGGCAGTTTGTGCCGTAGTCCGGTAATTCGTCGTCCATTTGCGCAAGGACGGGCGCGGAAAGGCCAAGACAGACCATGCCTATCCCGAATCGAAACATGTTGCCCATGATCGGCTCCTGCATTGTTGCCCCCGACCACTTGACCGCCGGCGTCACGGGCGGCGCCCGGCACGCTGGATTGCTTGCGCAAGATTCATCGCGCGGCGGTAACGGGCCACCGCTTCGTATCGGGTCTCCTGACGGCTAAACGAAGCAGCACGCCCGGTTATTCCAGGGGTCGGGATGCGAATGACGGAAGCGGGAGCCGTCGGCAATCGTTGCGGCGGTCGGCGTCAAACCAGGCGTTTGACGACGTGGTAGACAACCGCTGCCGTCACCCCGAATACCAGATGGGCCACCAGCGTGATCGCGCCGCGAACCGGGATGAACCACGGGAAGATCGCCGTGAAGGCGTGCAGGTTGACGCCGTACAGGATGAGCCCGAACGCGCCGCCTGCGAGAAGCGCGGCCCCGAGCGACATGTTCCGCACCACCTTCGCCAGCACGGCTGCATAGGCAAGCGACAGAACAGCATGCACGAGTGTCGCGACACCCATGACCAGCGGATCGAAGCCGGTGGACGAACCGAGCACGCCGCGCCCCATCACGATCGCTGCCGTCAGGCGCGCGTCGCGAAGCAGGTTCCGAACGGCGTCATCGCCGGCGATCGACCAGAGCAGCAGCTCGATGACGGTCGACCCGACAGCCGCGCCAAACGCTGCCCAGAGAATCGGGACCGGACTGGTTTGTTTCAATTGGCGCCCCCATCACGACCGGCCGATGCATCGAAGCGGCGTGCGCCCCGTTCGCTCCGATTCCGATCGGGCAGCGTGTGCCCGCGATACCGAACCGGGCGGCCACGCAAAGTCAGGACGCTCCTTCGCAGTCCGTCCAGTACGCAAACGGATCGCGATGTTTGGGATAGTGTTCGTCAAGCCATTTCAGCAATGTCGCGCGGGCATTGTCCATATCGGCTTTCAACGACGAGGTCGTCAATTCGTGCACTTCGATGGACTTTTCCCGATCGATCACGAAGCAGTTCCAGTCGGGGCCGTCGAGATCCGGATCGTCGGACGCCTTCGACGACTTTCCCCAGCCGAACCCCTTGCGTGCGTCAATGTAGTACCGCGGGTTCACTTTCAGATACGACATCTCGCCGCCCTGCAGGCTGCTCTCCGCGCGCAGCACATCGTGTCCGTCGACGATCTGCGTGACTTCCGGAAGCCGGCGCGAACGCCATCCGGCAGGCAGCTTCGCGATGGCCTGAACGCTGTCGTACGTCCCCCACTCGAGGCCCCACGCTTCGGCCATGCGCTTCATGAACGCGTCCGCGCCCGGATAGCCGCGCAACTGGATTCTGGTCGACAGCGTCACTTCGACCCGGCCGTCGGCGTCGGTGGACACCTCGTCTCCCGCCGCTTCGAACGGATTGCCCGGACGTGACGCACTCTTCGCGTCCGCGGGCGCCATGCCCGAGAACAGCTGATCAAGCGCCGCACGCGCTTTCGACGACTTGTCTGGTCTGTTCATCGTGTACCTCCCGTGTATCCGAACGGCTGCAAAATTTCTCGATTTGCGTTCATCTCTCCAACCTCATCGTTTCCGCGGTCGCACTGTCGACGATCCCGCGGCCCATCTCCATGTATCCAGGCACGGGCCCCGAGCGCGCCGCCGAAGCAGGCCCCCTCGCCCCCACCACCTAACCCTGCTCCGCCAACGCCGCCCGCATCCGCTCCATCAACGCGAGCACCTCGGGCCGACTCTCCCCCTTCGCATGCACGAAGTGGTACGTGAGCAGCGAATCGACCTCGTGGCGGCTCACCCGAACGAGCTCGCTGCGCTTCAGATACGCGTCCGCGAGCGGCGTCCGCGCCAGCGCCACGCCGAGCCCTGCTTCGGCTGCCGCCAGCACCAGGTTGTAATCCTCGAAGCGGCGATCCTGCGCACGCGGCTTGAACGGAATGCCCAGCGCGTCGAACCAGGTGCGCCATCCGGTCACGTCGGAATCGTGCAGCAGCGGCATCTCGAGCAGCGCGGCATCGCCGTGCCGGCGGCGCGCCTTCGCCAGTTGCGCGGCGAGCCGCGGATGCGCGACCGGATAAAGCCGCTCCGGCATGAACGCGCGGGTTTCGAGCTGACGCCAGTTGCCGCGCCCATACCGAATCGACAGATCCGCTTCGCCGCCGGCGATATCCACGTTGCGAAGCTCGATGCCGAGTTCGATGCGCAACGCGGGGGCCTCGCTCTCGAGCGCATGCTGCCGCTCGAACAGCCAGAGCTGCGCGAATGCCGGCACCACGCTCATCCTGACCAGTCGCGGCGTACGCGGCGAGCGCCACTGGTCGGCCGCGCTGTCGATGATCGCGAACGCCTGTTCGATCCGGCCGACGAAGCGCTGCCCGTCCGGCGTCAGGCGCACGCCACGCGCATGACGTTCGAACAGCGCCATGCCCAGCCAGTTTTCCACGGCGGCCACCCGCCGGCTGATCGCGCCGTGCGTCACGCCGGAAACGTCGGCGGCCGCCAGGAACGAACCCTGACGTGCCACCGTGCAGACGGTCTCCAGGCTGGCAAGCGGCGGCCGCGGGCCAGGCGCCGACGCTGCAACCGGCAGTGCATCCGAAACCTGACGCGCACGCGCCGGACTATCGGCTCGCCGCCGAACCGAGCTGTGAGCCATGGTCATATCCGGATGTTGATCTGTGCGCTAGCTTAACATCTCGCAACATCGCACCATTGCCGCATGAATACCCTTTCCTCACCGTCGTCGCGCGGCGCGCGGCAACCGCTGGTCGCGGCAGGCGCGGTCGCGTTCACGATCGTGTCGTGGGCCTCCGCATTCCCGTTCATCCGGATCGGCCTGCACGGCCTCACGCCGCTGCAACTCGCGGCGGCGCGCTTTGCCACCGCCGCGTTGCTCGTGATCGCGTGGCTTGCGTGGCGGCGGCCTACGAGGCCCGCGAAACGCGACGCGTTGCGCTTCCTGGCCTGCGGTTTTCTCGGCATCGCACTCTATAACGCACTGCTCAATACCGGCGAGCAAACCGTATCGGCCGGCGCGGCGAGTTTCATCGTGAACACGCTGCCGATCTTCACGGCGCTGCTTGCCGCCGTGTTTCTCGGCGAACGATTCAATCTCCGCGGATGGCTCGGTTCGCTGGTCAGTCTGGCCGGCATTGCGGTGATCGCGCATGGGCAGCCGGACGGGCTTGTCCTCGGTTCGGGGAGCACGCTGATTCTCGGCGCGGCCCTGTGTTCGGCCAGCTATTTCGTATTGCAGCGGCGGCTGATTCCCGTGTACGGCGCACTGCCCTGTGCCGCGTACACGCTGCTGGCCGGCGCGCTGCTGCTCACGCCCTGGCTGCCCGGCGCGCTCGCCTCGCTCGGCGGCGCGTCACACGACACGACGCTGGCGGTATTGATCCTCGGCATATTTCCGGCCGCACTCGGTTACGCGACCTGGACCTTCGCCCTCGGCTACTTCGGTGCGGCGTGCGCCGCCAACTTCCTCTATCTTACGCCAGCGGTTGCGACAGCCCTGTCGATGGTGCTGACGGGCGAACGGCCGGGCATCGAAACGCTGTGCGGCGGCCTGCTGGCGATTGCAGGCGTGGTCTTCGTCGCATTGCGCGGACGTTCGTAGGATCGCGGTTGCACCGGATGACAACGCCGCCCCGACGATCCGAAAGCGTGGCGGTCCAGGCGAGCCCCGACATCTGCGAAGCCGGATGCATTGTCCGCGCAGTCGCCCCGCGCC
Organism: Burkholderia sp. LFS061; assembly: GCF_047978125.1. Classification (NCBI taxonomy): domain Bacteria; kingdom Pseudomonadati; phylum Pseudomonadota; class Betaproteobacteria; order Burkholderiales; family Burkholderiaceae; genus Burkholderia; species Burkholderia sp. LFS061. Next base: position 195,518 of record NZ_JBFPFS010000007.1, read on the forward strand.
AATTCGTCGGCACTGTCGGACTTGACCGTTAGTTGCATGTGGGAGGTATCTCGCTCGATGAAGCTTTTCCACGAATCCGGGTGCGCGCTTGCGAGTGCCCAAACTGTGCAGACAAATCGACCGAACAGTTCCTGACTGACCGGGTATCAGTGTCCATGGCTTCACCCCTGCAACCGGCCGAATAATGGATGCGACCGTAAGGCCATCGACAGCGAACCGCAGCCTGGCCAGCCACGTCGCGCGATTTCCCGGCATCCGGAACCTTCGAAATCCGGGCATCGAATCGGGCCGTGCCCGCCCCGTCACACGGTTCGCTGCAGCGCGCAAAATCGGCTTCGGATATATTCATACGAATTGCATGGCGCCGGGCGATAGCCCGCCCGCTGGCCCGGGCGGCCCGTCACACGGCCGGGCGCGATGCAAGTGAAGCCCATGATGGGTATGGAGACTCGTCCGATCGCCCCGGCCCGCAGCCGGCTGGTCGAGACGTCGAAGAAAGACATTCAATTCGGAGATGGCAGATGGAACGAAGCACTGTCGGCATGCGCTGCAAACCCCTGATCACCGTTGCACTGGCCGCCGCCGCATTCGCGGCCGCGTCGACCGCGATGGCCGACCAGGTCGTGAAGATCGGCAGCGTCGAACCGACGACGGGCGGCATTTCGCACCTCGGCAAGGACAACGAGAACGGCGCGCGCCTCGCGGTCGAGGAAATCAACGCGAAGGGGCTGACGATCGGCGGCAAGAAGGTCACGCTGCAGCTCGACGCGCAGGATGACGCGGCCGACCCGCGCCAGGCGACGCAGGTCGCGCAGAAGCTCGTCGACGACAAGGTCGTCGCCGTCATCGGCCACCTGAACTCGGGCACGTCGATCCCGGCATCGAAGATCTACAGCGATGCCGGCATCGTGCAGATCTCGCCGTCGGCCACGAACCCGACCTACACGCAGCAAGGCTTCAAGACGACCTACCGCGTCGTCGCGACCGACGCGCAGCAGGGCCCGGCGCTCGCGAGCTACGCGCAGTCGAAGGGCGTGAAGAGCGTGGCGGTGATCGACGATTCGACCGCATACGGCCAGGGCCTCGCGAACGAGTTCGAGAAGAAGGCGAAGGCGCTCGGCCTGAAGGTGCTGTCGCACGATGCGACCAACGACAAGGCGGTCGACTTCCGCGCGATTCTCACGAAGATCAAGGGCGAGAACCCCGACGCGATCATGTACGGCGGCATGGACGCCACCGGCGGCCCGCTCGCGAAGCAGGCGAAGCAGCTCGGCCTGCGCGCGAAGATCCTGTCCGGCGACGGCGTGTGCACCGACTCGCTGGCCCAGTTGGCCGGCCCGGCAGCCGACAACGTGCTGTGCTCGCAGGCCGGCGCGGCGCTCGAGACGATGCCGGGCGGCGCGAAGTTCGTCGCGAAGTACGAAAAGCGCTTCAACCAGGGCATCAAGTTCGATGCGCCGTTCGCGTACGACGCGGTCTACATCGCCGTCGACGCGATGAAGCGCGCGAACTCGACGGACCCGGCGAAGATCCTCGCGGCGATGCCGGCGACGAAGTACGACGGCGTAATCGGCACGACGACGTTCGACGCGAAGGGCGACCTGACGCACGGGATCATCTCGATCTACGGCTACAAGACCGGCAAGAAGACCTTCCTCGACCAGGTCAAGATGTAACCCGCCAGTGTGCCGGCACGACGGGAACGCCACCCGTCGGCGCCGGCGCCGCGCGGGCCGATTTCTGAAACACGGAGACGAAGCAACATGTGTGCAATGGCGTATACCGAATTTCAGCAGGAGTTGAGAAAAGCGCAACTGACGTCGCGCGAGTTCGCGCGTCTGATCCGGATGAACGAAAGCTCGATCACGAACTATTCGAGCAAGGGCACGGTGCCCTCCCACCTCGCGGTCATCGCGAAGCTGATCGGCGCGCTGGCCGCGCACGAGATCGACTTCCGGCGCGTGATCCGGCAAATGCGGATCGAACCGAAACGGCCGCGCGGCGTCGGCACGTTTCCCGCGGCCGACAAGCCGCATGCGCGGAAGGCCGCGAAAGCCAATTCCTGACTACCCTTTCGCATGTGTCGATGGCGGCACTGAGATTGCCGCGCGACGCCGTCACACGGGCAATGCAGCACGCACCGCCCGATCGTCACCCCGCCGCACGAACGTGATCGAGCAGCGCCTGCAACGGATGACGCAACTGCGTCGACGACATGCGCTTCACCTGGCTGCGACATGAATACCCGGTCGCCAGCGCCTCTCCTTGGTCCTCCGGCGCATCGACGTGCGCCGCCCACGACTGCGAATAGATCGTCTTCGACGTCTGCAGGTTGCGCGCCTCGTGCCCATACGTACCGGACATCCCGCAGCACCCGGTCGCCTGAACCTGCAAACGCAGCCCGCGCCGCGCGAACACCTGCGCCCATTGCTTGCCGCTGTCGGGCGCATTGGTCTTCTCGGTACAGTGCGGCAGCAGCCGGTATGTACCGAACATGCCGTCCGCGCCGGCTTCAGGCAGCGCCTGCAGCAGCCATTCCTGCGGCAGCGCGACCTTCGGCACATCGGTGAGCCCCGTCACCTTCAGGTATTCCTGCCGATACGTGAGCGTCATCGCCGGATCGAGGCCGACCAGCGCGACGCCCGACTGCGCGAGCGCGGCAAGCTGCGCGGCATTGCGGATCGCCGCCTTCTCGAACGCTCGCAGAAAGCCCTGCACATGCAGCGCCTTGCCGTTCGGCGCGAGCGGTGCGAGCCACACCTGAAAACCCACGCGCGCCGCCAGCTCGATCAGCGTCGCCAGTTGCTCGGTATCGAAATAGCGCGTGAACGTGTCCTGCACGATGACGACGCTGCGCGCGCGCTGCGCGTCGCTCAGCGCCGCGAGCGCATGCGGGTCGGCCGGCTTCACGCGCCATTGCCGGATCACGGCCGCGAGATCGAAGCGGCTCAGCAGCGGGCTGTCGACCACGCCGACCCGACGTTCCAGCAGCGTGCGCACCCACCCCGCGCGCATCAGCCCGTTGTACAGCGCGGGCACCCGCGCCATCCACGGCATCGTGAATTCGAGCGAGCCGATCAGGTAGTCGCGCAGCGGCCGCCGATAACGACGGTGATACAGCTCGAGAAAACGCGAACGGAACTCGGGCACGTTGACCTTGACCGGGCACTGTCCCGCGCACGACTTGCAGGCGAGGCACCCGGCCATCGCGTCGTACACCTCGTGCGAGAAATCGGCCGCGCCGCTGCGCGCGGCGCGGCTGTTGCGCCAGCGGGCGGCAACGCCGCTCAGGAACGGCTGCCGCGCGCGCGCCGCCGCGACGACGTCGACGCCGGCCTGTCCTTGCAGGCGCAACCATTCGCGCATCAGCGAAGCGCGCCCCTTCGGAGAATGCACGCGTTCGCGCGTCGCCTTCCACGACGGACACATCGCGTCGTCCGGATCGAAGTTGTAGCACGCGCCGTTGCCGTTGCAGTGCATCGCGGTGCCGTAGCTCTGCCACACGCGCTCGTCGATCTGCCGGTCGTGGTCGCCGCGCGTCGGTACTTCGTCGATCTTCAGCAGCCGCATCGCGTGGTCCGGCGGCGTCGCGATCTTGCCCGGGTTGAACTGGTTGTGCGGATCGAACGCGGCCTTCAGTTGCTGCAGCGACGGATACAGTTCGCCGAAAAAGGCCGGCGCATATTCGGAGCGCACGCCCTTGCCGTGCTCGCCCCACAGCAGGCCGCCATGCCGCTGCGTGAGTTCGGCCACCGCATCCGACACGGGCCGCACCAGCGCGGCCTGCCGCGGATCCTTCATGTCGAGCGCCGGACGCACGTGCAGCACGCCCGCGTCGACATGGCCGAACATCCCGTACTGCAGCCCGTGGCCGTCGAGCAGCGCGCGGAATTCGGCGATATACGCGGCGAGGTTCTCGGGCGGCACCGCGGTGTCCTCGACGAACGGCTGCGGACGCGCCTCGCCCTGCACGTTGCCGAGCAGGCCGACCGCGCGCTTGCGCATCGCATATACGCGCTTCACCGCATCGTCGCCGGCCGCGAGCGTATGGCCGAGGCGCTCCACGCTCGTATCGGTATGCAGGTGGTCGACAAACGCGCGCACGCGCGTATCGACGTCGTCAGCATCGTCGCCGCTGAATTCGATCAGGTTGATGCCGAGCGTCGGGCGCCGAGCGTCGTCCTGCGGAAAATACTCGGCCACGCTGCTCCACACGAAGTCCTTCATCGCGAGCATCAGCACCTTCGAGTCGACCGTCTCGATCGACAGCGGCTTGTGCTCGATCAGCGCGCGCGCATCGCGCAGCGCGTCCATGAAGCCCGCATAGCGCACATTGACCAGCACCGCATACTTCGGAATCGGCAATACGTTGAGCTTCGCCTCGACGACGAAGCCGAGCGAACCCTCGGCGCCGCACAGCACGCTGTTCAGGTTGAAGCGGCCGTCGGGTTCGCGCAGGTGTGCGAGGTCATAGCCGGTCAGGCAGCGATTGAGCTTCGGAAACTTCGCTTCGATCAGCGCCGCCTTGTCGTCGCTGATGCGCCGCGCGGTGCGGTAGACCTTGCCGACACGGTCCTGCCGCGCACAGCGGCGCTCCAGTTCGTCGTCCGCAAGCGCGCCGCTGTGCAGGTGCTCGCCGCCCATCAGCACGAAGTCCAGCTCGAGCACGTGATCGCGCGTCTTGCCGTATGTGCAGCTACCCTGCCCGCTCGCGTCGGTGTTGATCATCCCGCCGACGGTCGCACGGTTCGACGTCGACAGCTCCGGCGCGAAAAACAGCCCGTGCGGCTTCAGCGCCGCATTGAGCTGATCCTTGACGACGCCCGCCTGCACGCGCACCCAGCGCTGCTCGACGTCGATTTCCAGGATCCGGTTCATGTTGCGCGACAGGTCGACGACCACGCCGTCGGTCAGCGACTGCCCGTTGGTGCCCGTGCCGCCGCCGCGCGCGGCCACCGCGACATCGCGATGCGCGGGTTCCGCGAGCAGCCGGGCCACCAGCCGGACGTCGTCGGCATGCGCGGGACAGATCACCGCTTGCGGCAGGCGCTGGTAGATCGAGTTGTCGGTGGCCTGCACCGTTCGGTTCGCGTGGTCCGCGCGGATTTCCCCGGCGAACCCGGCGGCCTGCAGCGCGGCGAGAAAGTCACGGTACGCGTTCGCGGGCGGGCTGGCGGGACGGGGCAACGGGGCGATCGACATGGGGTAAAGGCGCAAGGTGGGTGAACCGGTGTGCTCGCGTGCTTCGAAACATGAGTTTTGAGCAAGTTTCCATGCAACCGGGAATTCCAGTATCTTTGTAAATTCCGCGAGAAACAAACGAATTCTCGCCCGGCGAATATTGAATAAAACTCATGAATTACCGTCGCCTCACCCCGTCGATGTCGCTGCTGCTCGTGTTCGAGGCAGCCGCGCGGCACGAAAGCTACACGCGCGCAGCCGAGGAACTGTCGCGGAGCCAGAGCGCGATCAGCCGGCAGGTCCAGACGCTAGAGGATCAGCTCGGCGTGCCGCTGTTCCGGCGCGAAGGCCGCTCCGTGAAGTTGACCGAAGTCGGGCGCCGCTACTTCGTCGAGCTGAGCGGCGCACTGGGGCGCATCCGCGGCGCGACGCTGCAGGCCATGTCCCACCAGGCAGGCGCCGGTACGCTGCGGCTCGCGACCTTGCCGACGTTCGGCTCGAAATGGCTGCTGCCGCACCTGCACGACTTCTACGCCGCGCATCCGGGCGTGACCGTGCACCTTCATTCGCGGATCGGCGCGATCGATTTCCTCAACGACGACCTCGACGCGGCCATCACCGTCGGCGCGGATGACTGGCCCGGCTTGCACGCGCATCGGCTGTACAACGAGTTCCTGATCGCGATCGCGAGCCCCGATGCGGGCAGCCGCAAGGCCGGCGCGCGCACGCCGGCCTGGGCCGCAAAGCAGACGCTGCTGGGCGTGACGAGCAACCAGCAGGCGTGGGCCGAGTGGTTCTCGCACTATCGGCTCGATCATCGCCAGATGCGTATCGGCCCGAGCTTCGAGCTGACGTCGCACCTGATCCAGGCCGTGCGGGCCGGGATGGGAATCGGGCTGGTGCCGAAGGTGCTGGTGGAAGACGAGTTGAGCCGCGACGAGCTCGTGTCGATCGGCGACGCGATTACGAGCCAGCGCGGCTATTACCTCGTCTACCCGCCGGGAAACGAGACGCTGCCGTCGCTCGTCGCGTTCCGCGATTGGTTGCTGAAATCGTGCTGAAATGCCGCCGGCAACGTGACCGTCACGCGCGCCATTCGCCGAGAATCTGCTCGGCGAGGTAGTCGCACGGCGGGCGCGCGGACTGCGCGCTGCGCGCGAGTACGACCTCGAGTTCCCCCAGCGGCGGCAACCCGTGGCTCTCGGAAAGCTGGACGAGGTGATCGGGAATGCAGCAGCGCGCCAGCGGCGCGACGGCGAGCCCGGCCTCGACCATGCTGAGCAGCCCGAGGTAGCTCGGGCTTTCGTATGACATCCGGAACGGGATGCGCTGCCGGTTCAGCGCCTTGATCGCGTGATCGCGCGCCATGCTGCCGCCGTGCGTGAAAAACGCCACCGGCAGCGGCCGCTCTTCCCATACGTTCCGCTTCGGCGATCCGGTCCAGACGATCGGCTCCATCCGGATCAGCTCGCCCGTCACGCCCTTGATCCGCGTGAGACACGCGAGGTCGACCGTGTTGTCCTTCAGCATCGGCACGAGCGCGCTGCTCGGCTGGCCGATCACGCGCACTTCCACGCGCGGATGCATCGCCGCGAATTTGCCGAGCACCTGCGGCAGCAGCGACGAAATGTAGTCGTCGGGCACGCCGATCGTCACGCGGCCGCGGATCTCCGGGCGCACGACCGATGCCCACGCCTCGTCGCGCATCGCCAGCATCCGGCGCCCGTATTCGGCGAGCGTCCTGCCGTCGTCGGTGGCCGTCACGTTGCGCGTGTCGCGGATGAAAAGCGGCTTGCCGAGCGCGTCTTCCAGCGCCTTGATCTGCATGCTCACCGCCGACGGCGACCGATGCACGGCCTGCGCGCCGTGCGCGAACGATCCGGATTCCGCGACGGCCACCACCATCGCCAGCACATCGAGGTCGAGCTTCTTCATTTCATTCAGATAATCTGATCAATCGATTCAGTTTATCCCGTTTTACTGTTCGCCTCCACGGTCGGACAATGAATCCCGTCAGCACTCGTTGCAGGAAGCGGAAAACATGCATACGTCCGGATCGCTCTACGGATTTCTCGTCATCGGCGGCATGCTCGCGGTCACACCGGGGCCGAACATGGTCTACGTGATGTCGCGCTCGATCGCGCAAGGGCGCGCGGCCGGGCTCATTTCGCTGGCCGGCGTGATGATCGGTTACCTGTTCTACATGTTCGGCGCCGCGTTCGGCATCACGACGCTGTTCATGAGCGTGCCCTATGCGGGCAGCGTGCTCGGTGCGGTCGGTGCGGCCTACCTGCTGTACCTCGCATGGCAGGCGGTCAGGCCCGGCGGGCGTTCGCCGTTCGAGGTGCGGGCGCTGCCGAACGAGCAGCCGCTGCGGCTGCTGGCGATGGGCGCGACGACCAGCGTGCTGAATCCGAAGCTCGCGATGCTGTTCGTGTCGCTGCTGCCGCAGTTCATCGACTACCGGCAAGGCAGCGTGTTCGGCCAGTCGCTGTTTCTCGGTTCACTGCTGATCGCCGCGTTCGCATCGGCAAACGGGCTGGTGGCGATCTGTTCGAGCAGCATCGCGAAATTCCTGCACGGGCGCCCGACGCTGCTGCTCGCGCAGCGCTGGGCAATGGGCCTCGTCCTCGGCAGCCTCGGCGTGCAGATGGTTGTCGATGCATCGAAGATGGCTGGCGTGGCGTGAGTGCCGCGCTGGGGCAGCGCGGGCTCCCGCATCCATCACGCGGCCACCGCCTGCCGCTGCGCCTCTAGTTCGCGCACGAGCGGCAGCACGCGCCGGCCGAAGTACTCGACTTCCTCGATGAAATGCAGGAATCCGGCCAGCACGAGATCGACGCCGATCGCCTTCAGCGCGACGATCCGTTCCGCGATCTGCTGCGGCGTGCCGATCAGGTTCGTGCGGAAGCCGTCGTTGTACTGCACGAGATCCTCGAACGTGGATTTCGCCCAGTTGCCCTCGCCTTCCGGCGACGCCTTGCCGGCCTCTTTCACCGCATCGCCGAACGCATGCACGGCTTCGACGTGCGCGTGCCGGACGATGTCGTCGAGCACGGCCCGCGCCTCTTCCTCGGTGTCCCGCGCGATCACGAACGCGTTGACGCCGATGCGCACGCGATGGTTGTTCGCGGCCGCCTTCGCGCGGATATCGTCGATCTGCGCCTTCAGGTTCTCCGGCGTATTGCCGTTCGTGAAATACCAGTCGGACACGCTCGCCGCGTTGTCGCGCGCCGCGCGCGAGCTGCCGCCCTGGAAGATTTCCGGATGCGGTTTCTGCACGGGTTTCGGGCTCAGCGTGTAGTCGTTGAAGCGGTAGAAGTCGCCCTTGAACGTGAAGTTGTCCTGCGTCCAGATGCCCTTCAGCGCCTGAATGAATTCCTTCGAGCGCCGATAGCGCTCGTCGTGCTCGAGCCACGGCTCGCCGATCGCGGTGAATTCGCCCTTGAACCAGCCGCTCACGACGTTGATCGCGATGCGTCCGTTCGAGATGTGATCGATCGTCGCGAGCTGCTTCGCAACCACCGCCGGATGCCACGGCCCCGGCAGGATCGCGGCGAGCACCTTGAGCTTCGTCGTCGCATGCAGCAGCGCCTGGCTGAACGACACCGACTCGTGCTGGTATTCGGCGCCGTAGCCGGCCGTGAAGCGGATCTGGCTCAGCGCATAGTCGAAACCGGCCGCTTCGGCCGTGCGTGCGAGCTGCTGGTTGTATTCGAGGCTCCAGTCGGTGCGCTGCTCGATCGTGCTGACGACGAGGCCGCCGCTGACGTTCGGTACCCAGTAGGCGAATTTGACGCCATCGGCGGAAGAGTCGGTAAGGCTCATGAAGGTGTCCTGGTCGAAGGGGAAACGGAAACGGCCTACGCAGCCGCGGCGGAAAGCGCATGCGGACGCAGTTGCGGCACGGCGCGTTCCACGGCGAGCGCGATGCGCGCGCGCAGCGCCGGGTTCGCGATTTCGTATCGGTCGAAATCGCTTTCGGATGCGTACACGCCGATCGGCAGCGTGCGCGCCTGGAAGAAGCTGAACAGCGGCCGCAATTGATGATCGATCACGAGCGCATGACGCTCGCTGCCGCCGGTGGCGGCGAGCAGCACGGGCACGTCTACGAGCGCGTCGTGACGCACGAGGTCGAACAGGTGCTTGAAGAGGCCCGTGTATGACGCGCGATACACGGGGCTCGCGACGACGAGCGCATCGGCCGTCTCGATCGCGCGGATCCGCGCTTCGAGGTCAGCGGGCACCTGCGCGCGTGTCAGTGCACCGGCCAGCCGGCCGCCGATCTCGCCGAGTTCGATCAGCCGCGTATCGATCGGCAGCGCGACGCCGAGCGCCGCGACGATCGCGTCGGTCAGCGCCAGCGTGCGCGACGGCCGTTGCAGGCCGCCCGATATCGCGACCACGTTGATGGCATTGCTCATCGGTTGCATTCCCATTGTCGAGTCGGGCGCCAACGCACCCGTCACGTCATGGGTCCGCAAGGAGCGTGCCAATGCGGAGATCGCCATGAAAAGCGATCGTCTGCATGACGAAATGCGTCGCGATCGACGGCCTGTCGCGGCATATTCGCCGATCGCCGCATGTCGATAAGCGTGCCAGCCGGCGCATCACAACCATATTCCGCAGCGAGATGAATCACGGAAAACAGCTGTGCTGATTCGCTGCTTCCTGATCAGCAGCACGGTGTATGTCGTGGGCGTCTTTCCATTTCGGCTTGGAATCCGCAACGCACGCGGCACCCGTTCGCAGCGATCGCGCGCCGCCGCAACGCGGCACATCGCTGCAGCAGTGTCGAAATCGATGCTTTATCAACGTCCGTGCGCCACAATTCGCTTCACCGAACGACATCGCATTGCGCAACTGCGTCCAGCGCAGCAATCCGGCATTGGTTATCAGAAATCGATGTTTCCCGCGTGGCGCAAAACGTTGAACACTCTGCTGAATACGCAGCACCCGGGCAGCAATGTCCATCGTGGCCTGACCGATCCGTGCAGCGACCCGATGCCTACACAGCCATGACATCCCATTCCGTATCGCCTCGCGCGGCCGACCTGCGCGTCGTCACGCCGTCCCGCGACGAACCGGGCGCGTCTGACGCCCGGCAAACAGCCGAACGCCTCGCGCCCGTCCTCACGCTGCCCGACCGGCCTGCGCTCGCGACGTCGATCCGCACCCGCGCGCAGGTGTTCGTCGATCCGCGTTCGGTCGCGCTGCTCGAACGGATTCGCCTCGTCGCACCGAGCGACGCGAACGCGCTGATCGTCGGCGAGACGGGCACCGGCAAGGAACTGATCGCACGCCACGTGCACAGCCTCAGCCGCCGCAACAACGGGCCGTTCGTCGCCGTGAACTGCGGCGCGTTCTCCGAAACCCTGGTCGAGAGCGAACTGTTCGGCCACGAGAAAGGGGCGTTTACGGGCGCGTTCAGCGCGAAACCGGGCTGGTTCGAAGCCGCGAACGGCGGCACGCTGTTTCTCGACGAGATCGGCGACCTGCCGCTGTCGATGCAGGTCAAGCTGCTGCGCGTGCTGCAGGAGCGCGAGGTCGTGCGGCTCGGTTCGCGCACGAGCACGCCGATCGACGTGCGCGTGGTCGCCGCGACCAACGTCGACCTGCAGCAGGCGGTCGCGACCGGGCATTTTCGCGGCGACCTGTTCTACCGGCTCAACGTCGTGCAGTTCGCGGTGCCGACGCTGCGCGAGCGGCCGGGCGACATCCTGCCGCTCGCGCGCCACTTCTTCGACGACTACCGCAGCCGCCTCGGCTACGGGCCGCGCAGCATCGATCCGCGCGCCGAGCGCAGGCTCGAGGCGCACGGCTGGCCCGGCAATATCCGCGAACTGGAGAACGTGATCCATCATGCGCTGCTCGTAAGCCGCCACGATTCGCTGCAGGACACCGACCTGCACATTGCATCGCCGTGCATGCCGACGGCCGCCGCGCGCGCGCCGGATTCGTCCGCCGCCGCGCAGGACGCGCTCGAACGCGCGCTGCGCGACCTGTTCGACGACGGGCACGGCAACCTGTTCGAACGCATCGAGGACACCGTGATGCGCGTCGCGTTCGAGTTCAGCCACCGCAACCAGATCCAGGCGGCGCGGCTGCTCGGCATCAGCCGCAACGTGCTGCGCGCGCGGCTGATTCGCGCGAAGGAGATCGCGGCGGCGAAGTAGCGGCGTCCCCTGGGCGGACCATCGCTCGCCCCGGCACGGCACGATCGCGCCCGCGATCCGTGCAGCGACGTCCCGACCTGATGTATCGTGGCGCGAAGCGCGCGCCCGTCGCCGCATCCGGGCGGCGATGCCGACCCTGCCTGCGACAGGGCACCCGCACGAACATCCGCTGCACGAAAGCCGTCCGGCGCCCGCGCGGGCCCGACCGAGCCCCGTTCACCCGTCAGGAACCGTCGCCATGAAGAAGCTTGTGAACCGCCCGTCCGATGTCGTGCGAGAAATGCTGGAAGGCATCGCGCGGCAGTCGCCGCATCTCGCGATCCTCGGCGACGAGCTCGTGCTCGTCCGCCAGCCGCTGCCCGAGCCGGCGCAACGGCCCGTCGCGATCCTCTCCGGCGGCGGCAGCGGCCACGAGCCCGCGCATGGCGGCTACGTCGGCGAAGGGATGCTGAGCGCGGCCGTGTGCGGCGAAGTGTTCACGTCGCCGTCCACCGACGCCGTGCTCGCCGCGATCCGCGCGAGCGCCGGCCCGAACGGCGCGCTGCTGATCGTGAAGAACTACACGGGCGACCGGCTCAATTTCGGGCTCGCCGCCGAACTCGCGCGGGCGGAAGGCATTCCGGTCGAGACCGTCATCGTCGCCGACGACGTGTCGCTGCGCAGCCGTGTCGAGCGCGGCCAGCGGCGCGGGATCGCCGGCACCGTGCTGATCCACAAGCTCGCCGGCGCGGCCGCCGCGCGCGGGCTGCCGCTCGCCCGCGTCGCGGGAATCGCGCGCGACGCGGCGGCCGAGCTCGGCACGATGGGCGTCGCGCTCGACGGCTGCACGATCCCGGGCGCCGACAAGTCGGGCTTCAGCCTCGCCGATCACGAAATCGAGCTCGGCCTCGGCATCCACGGCGAGAAAGGTGTCGAACGCCGCGCGCCGCTGCCGGCCGACGCGCTGGTCGACACACTGCTGTCGAGCATCGTCGCCGATCTCGTGCTCGGCGGCGGCGAGCGCGTCGCGCTGTTCGTCAACGGTCTCGGCGCGACGCCGGACATGGAACTCGCGATCGTGCTGCGCGCCGCGTACGACAACCTGAGCCGGCGCGGCATCGTCGTCGCGCGCGCGTGGGCCGGCACCTTCCTGTCGGCGCTGAACATGCCCGGCTGCTCGATCTCGGTGCTGCGGCTGAACGAAGAACGCGCGGCGCTGCTCGACGCGCCGACGCAGGCGCGTGCATGGCCGGGCGGCGGTGCCGTGAATGCGCACATCCGCGTGGCTGCGGCCGACTCGCACGACGCGCCGCTGCCGCCGCTCGATGCGGCCGGCAGCGCATGGGCCGCGCGCCTGCAGCCGGCGCTGCACGCGGTCGCGCAGACCCTGATCGATCACGAGCAGACGCTGACCGACCTCGATGCGGCGGCCGGCGACGGCGATCTCGGCGCGAGCATGCTGCGTGCCGCACAGGCGATTCTCGAATTGCCCGAAGCCGTGTACGGCACGCCGGCCGGTGCGCTCGCGGCGCTTGGCGCCGCGTTGCGCCGTGCCATTGCAGGCAGTTCGGGACCGTTCTATGCGACCGCGCTGCTGCGCGCGTCGCGCCGGCTGGCCGATATCGCGGAGCCGTCGGCACGCGACTGGGCCGCGGCGTTCCGCGGTGCGGTGGATTCGATCAGCGAACTCGGCGGCGCGCACGCCGGCGACCGGACGATGCTCGATGCGCTGGTGCCGGCCGCCGATGCATTCGACCGAGCGCTCGACGGCGATCGCGATCCCGCGAGCGCCTGGACAGCGGCCGTCGAGGCCGCCGAACACGGCGCGCAGGAAACGGCGCGCATGACGCCGCGCGCGGGGCGTGCGAGCTATCTCGGCGAGCGCGCGATCGGCACGCCGGATGGGGGGGCCGTTGCGGTGTCGTACTGGGCGCGCGCGTTGCAGCCGCACGTGCGGTAAGCGCAAACGCGCCCGGGCGCGCCGGGCGCTATCTCGTCCGCCCGGGCAACAGCGTCGCCGATGAATGGAGGGAACGCAGAGCGTGCGCTATGCAACGGTCGCCGTAGCCTGCATCGTCAGCCAGCCATCCTGATCCTTCGCCCACAGCTCGATCGTCCCGCCGTCGTCCGACGGCTTGCCGCACAGCGTGAACGGCTGCCCGTCGAAGGCCGGGCGCACCGCGCGGAACGCAAAGCTCGCGAGCGTCGCGTCGGGCCGTTCGCGATGCACGAGATCGACGAGCAGCGTCGCGATCAGCGGGCCGTGCACGACGAGCCCCGGATAACCTTCCTCCTGCGTCACATAGCTGCGGTCGTAGTGGATGCGGTGACCGTTGAAGGTCAGTGCCGAATAGCGGAACAGCATCACGGCGTCGGCGGTAACGATGCGCGACCACGTTTCGCCCGCGGGCGCCGCGATCGGCTTCGGCGCGCTCGCGCCCGGCTGCGGCGCGTCGCGATAGACGATGTCGTGCTCTTCCTCGACGCACAGCTCGCCGTCGCACTCGATCCGGTGCTGCACCGTCACGAACACGAGCCGGCCGCTGCGGCCCGTCTTGTCCTCGATGTTCGCGATCGTCGATTCGCGCGTCGCGCTGCGCCCCGCGCGCAGCGGCGCGTGAAACGTCAGGCGGCCGCCGGCCCACATGCGGCGCGGCAGCGGCACAGGCGGCAGGAAGCCGCCCCGCTTCGGGTGGCCGTCGGGGCCGACTTCGGCCATCGGCGCGACCGGCAGGAAGTAGAGCCAGTGCCACAGCGGCGGTACGACATCGCCGGGCGACGGGCGGTCGAGCGTGGCGGCCAGCGCGTTCAGCGGGAATGCGGTGATGTCGTCGTCGAGCGTTTCGGTCTTGCCGAGCCACGCGTCGATCGACGCCGCGTCGGCGGGCTGGGAAGATGAGGTCGACACGTGTGAAGTCTCCGATACGGTTGCAATGATCCTAATATGCACGCCGCGCGCCGTTTCGCGAACCCTCGCTCCGCATTTTCCTGACGCGCAGCCCTGCCCGACGGATCTCGTCCGACTATTCGATATAGTTGCCGCGCCTGCCCCACGCGCCTCCCGGACACCAACCTTACAGCTTGACCATCGCCGGCACGCTGCCTAAATTGCTTCAAACGGGCCGGCCGGGCCACGCGCGACATGACACGCGGGTGACAACAAACCGATAGTTTGCTATCGAATGTTTTTGCTCCTATCATCTCGCCCATGACCAATCTGCACGACCTCCGCCTCGCCGTCAGCAGCCTGCTCGTGCTGTCCGCGCGCAAGTGGCGCCGTACCAGCGACGGCGTGCTGAACGCGTACAACGTGTCCGAAGCCTGCGCGACGCCGCTGTTGATCGCCGGCCGCCTCGGCGAAGGTGTACGGCAGGGCACGCTCGCCGAACATGTCGGCATCGAAGGGCCGTCGCTCGTGCGCCTGCTCGACCAGCTGTGCGCGGCCGGCCTCGCGCGCCGTGACGAGGATCCGCACGACCGGCGCGCGAAAACGATCTCGCTGACGGCCGCCGGCCGCGCGGTCACCGCGAAGATGGAGAAAGACCTGCGCGTGCTGCGCGCACAGGTGCTCAAGGGCGTCACGCGCGCCGACCTCGAAACGACACTGCGCGTGCTGAACGCATTCAACGCGTCCGACGCGGTGCAGCCCGCGCCGCACCCGCCCCACGCCGCCGACTCCGCGTCATGACCTATCCGAGCCTTCGCGACTGGCTGTTCTCGGGCAAGACGTTCGCCGCGTCGATGCTGGCGCTGTACCTCGGCCTGTATTTCCAGTTGCCGCGCCCTTACTGGGCGATGGCGAGCGTCTACATCGTGTCGAACCCGTTCGTCGGCGCGACGCGCTCGAAGGCGCTGTATCGCGCGCTCGGCACCGCGCTCGGCGCGGCCGCCGCGATCTTCTTTGTACCGCCGTTCGTCGAAACGCCGATCCTGTTCAGCATCATCGTCGCGACGTGGTGCGGCACGCTGCTCTACCTCGCGATCTCCGACCGCACCGCGCGCAGCTACGTGTTCATGCTCGCCGGTTATACGATGCCGCTGATCGCGCTGCCGACCGTGACCGATCCGTCCACGGTATTCGACGTCGCGATCGCGCGCACCGAGGAAATCGTGCTCGGCATCGTGTGCGCGAGCGTGGTCGGCAGTGCCGTGTTCCCGAACCGGCTCGCGCCGACGCTGATCGAGCGCACCGACGCATGGTTCAAGGACGCCGCGTTCTACGGTCGCGAGACGCTGTCCGGGCATATCGCCGGCAAGGCGCTGTCCGCGTGCCGGCAGCGCCTCGCGACGACGATCACCGGCCTCGAATTCCTGCTGAGCCAGTTGGGTTACGACCATGCGCATCCGAGCATCCTCGCACGCGCGCAGGCGCTCGCGGGCCGGATGCAGTTGTTCCTGCCGCTGATGTCGTCGCTCGCCGATCCGCTGATCGCGCTGATGCGCGACCTGCACGTGCGCCCGCCCGCGCTCGACGCGCTGCTGGCCGACGCCGCGAAGTGGTTCGACGCACCGCTGCCGGCCGTGAAATCCGGCGCCGACGGCGACATGGCGCATGATCCGGTCGCGGACAATCTGCGCGAGCGCATCGCCGCGCTGCAGCCCGCCGACAGTGCGCTGACGAGCTGGGACGGTGCGCTGCTGTCGAATGCGCTGTGGCGGCTGCGCCAGGTCATCGACATCTGGCAGGACTGCCGCTCGCTGCGCGCGCTGATCGCGAACGAGTCAGGCGTCTGGCAGCCGCGCTACCGGCACTGGCGGCTCGGCGGCACCGAACACTTCTTCGATCGCGGGATGATGCTGTTCTCCACGCTGACCGTCGTGCTCGCGATCGTGTTCGCGTGCTGGCTGTGGATCTCGTCCGGCTGGCACGACGGCGCGGCCGCCGTCACGCTCGTGGCCGTATCGTGCAGCTTCTTCGCCGCGCTCGACGAGCCCGCGCCGCTGGTGTTCAAGTTCTTCCTGTCGACGGCCGCGAGCGTCGTGTTCGCGGGCCTGTACCTGTTCGTCGTGCTGCCGCACGTGCACGACTTCGCGATGCTCGTGCTGATGTTCGCGGGCCCGTTCATCCTGATCGGCACGCTGCTGCCGCGCCCGCAGTTCAACATGGTGACGATGCTCGTCGCGGTGAATACGGCCACCTTCATCAGCATCCAGAGCGCATACGAAGCCGACTTCTTCGTGTTCCTGAACAGCAATCTCGCCGGCGTTGCCGGGCTGTTGTTCGCGTACCTGTGGACACGCGCGACGCGGCCGTTCGGCGCGGAACTCGCGGTGCGGCGCCTGCTGCGCTCGGGCTGGGAGGACGTCGTGCGCTCCGCATCGACACAGCCGCTCGACGACCAGCGCAACCACGCATCGCGGATGCTCGATCGCGTCACGCAACTGCTGCCGCGCCTCGGCGCATCCGACGACCACCGCCACCCGTCGATCGAAAGCTTCCGCGACCTGCGCATCGCGCTGAACGCGCTCGACCTGCGCCGCTCACGCCGCCGGCTGTCGGGCGACGTGCCCGACGCGATCGATCGCGTGCTCGCCGGCGTCACCGACCACTACGCGCGCTGCGCGGCCGCGAACGCGCGCCAGCCCGCGCCGCCGGCGCTGCTTGCGTCGATCGACGACGCACTGCACCGCGTGGCCGGCCGCAACCTGCCGGGCACCGCACCGGCCGACGGCAGCACGGCACCAGCGGCGCCGGCCACGCCCGCCACGCACCGCCGGCTGCGCGACACGCTGCACGCGCTCGTCGGCCTGCGCCTGTCGCTGTATCCGGCCGCGGCCGCACAAGCGCCGCAGGCACCGGGCGGAGCACGCGCATGATCCGGCTTGCCAACCCGTCCTTCCGAGCGCGACCATGATCGGCGAAATCGACATCTTCGGCGTATTCGTGCCGGCTCCGCTCGTGTTGATGCTGATCGCCTACCTGATCAACATCGTCGTGCGCGCGGTGCTCGAGCGCGTCGGCTTCTACCGCCTCGTCTGGCACCGTTCGATCTTCGACCTCGGCATCTACGTGTTCGTGTTTGCCGCCGTCGTGATCGTTTCCCACCATCTCGCGGCTACCTAACGTGAAAAAATCCTGGCTCTCGGCAGGGCAAATCCTGCTCACCCTGATCGTCGTCGTCGTGGCCGGCCTCGTGCTGTGGCGGATCATCAACTACTACATGTTCTCGCCGTGGACGCGCGACGGGCACGTGCGCGCCGACGTGATCCAGGTCGCGCCGGACGTGTCGGGCCTCATCACGTCGGTGCAGGTCGCCGACAACCAGGAGGTCAGGCGCGGCCAGGTGCTGTTCGTGATCGACCAGGCCCGCTACACGCTCGCGGAACGGCTCGCCGAAGCGACGCTCGCGCAGCGCCGCGCGACGCTCGCCCAGGCGAAGCGCGAATACGCGCGCAACCTGCAGCTCGGCAACCTCGTCGCAAGCGAGCAGGTCGAGGAAAGCCGCACGCGCGTCGAACAGGGCGAGGCCGCCGTCGCCGATGCGCAGGTGTCGCTCGACACCGCGAAACTGAACCTGCAGCGCACGACGATCGTGAGCCCGGTCGACGGCTACCTGAACGACCGCGCGCCGCGCGTCGGCGAATACGTGCCGGCCGGCCGCGCGGTGCTGTCGGTCGTCGACCGCAATTCGTTCCGCGTCGACGGCTACTTCGAGGAAACCAAGCTGCGCGGCATTCATATCGGCCAGCCGGTCGACATCGTCGTGATGGGCGAGCCGCATGCGCTGCGCGGCCACGTGCAGAGCATCGTCGCCGCGATCGAGGACCGTGACCGCACGCAGGGTGCGAACCTGCTGCCGAACGTGAACCCGGCATTCAGCTGGGTGCGGCTGGCGCAGCGCGTGCCGGTGCGCGTCGTGCTCGACGAGGTGCCCGACGACTTCCGGATGATCGCGGGCCGCACCGCGACGGTTTCGATGCGCGAAGCCGACACGCGCCGCCGCGACAACGCGAAGCCGGCTGCCGCCAGCGCGACGTCGGCAGTCGCGCCGGTATCGACGGCTTCCGGTGCGGCCGCAAGCACGGCGGGAGCATCGCGATGAAACGGCACGGTCTGCGCCTCGCGGCGGCACTCGCGCCGCTCGCGCTCGCACTCGGCGCGTGCAAGTCCGTCGGCCCCGATTACACGCTGCCGCAGCAGGCGTACGTGAATGCGCCGCTGGCGAACCACGCGCTCGACGACGCGAACGGCATGCTCGTATCGCGTGACGCCGTGCCCGGCAACTGGTGGCAGCTATACGACGATCCCGTGCTCGACGAACTCGTGCGCAGCGCGCTGAAGTCGAACACCGACCTGCGCGTCGCCGCTGCCAACCTCGCGCGCTCGCGTGCGGCGCTGGAAGTCGCGAACGAACAGGGCGGGTTCTCGGGCGGCGCGGAGGCGGGCGTGCAACGCGCGCAGGAATCGGCTGAACAGTACCTGCTCGAAAACAAGCTGCCGGTCGTCAACGAAGGTGCGGTCGGCATCAACGTGTCGTACGAGATCGACCTGTTCGGCAAGCTGCGGCGCGGCGTCGAAGCCGCGCGCGCGGACAGCGAAGCCGTCAGGGCGGCCGGCGACCTGGCACGCATCACGGTCGTCGCCGACGTGGTGCGGGCGTACGTCGAATCGTGCTCGGCCGGCGACGAACTGGCGATCGCGAAACAGTCGCTCGCGCTGCAGAAGCAGCGCGTCGCGCTGTCGCAGCGGCTGCGCGATGCCGGGCGCGGCAACCAGACCGATGTGACGCGCGGCGTGACGCAGGTGCGCACGCTCGCCGCCGATATCCCGCGCTTCGAAGGCCGCCGCGAGGTCGCGCAATACCAGCTCGCCGCGCTGCTCGCGCGCTCGCCGGCCGACCTGCCGAAGGCCGTCGCCGAATGCGAACGCCTGCCTAAGCTGCGCCAGCCGATTCCGATCGGCGACGGCGCCGCGCTGCTGCGCCGCCGCCCCGACGTTCGCGAAGCCGAGCGGCAGCTTGCCGCGGCAACCGCGCGAATCGGCGTGGCGACCGCCGCGCTGTACCCGTCGATCAGCATCGGCGCGTCGGCCGGCTCGGTCGGCCTCGCCGCCGACCTGTTTTCGTCCACGACCAATCGCTGGTCGTTTGGACCACTGATCAGCTGGTCATTCCCCGTCAACGGCCAGCGTGCGCGTGTACGCGAAGCCGAGGCTGCGACGGGCGGCGCGCTCGCGCACTTCGACGGTGTCGTGCTGAACGCGCTGCGCGAAACGCAGTCGAGCCTCGCGACCTATGCCGCCGACGTGCAGCGCACCGATGCGCTGCGTACGGCCTACGAATCGGCGCGCCATTCCGCCGACGAAACCCATCGTCTCTACGCGGCCGGCCGCGAGTCGTTCCTTTCCGACCTCGATGCGACGCGCACGCTGACGAGCGTGCAGGCACAGGTCGCGGCGGCCGAAGGGCAGGTCGCCGCCGATCAGGTGCGGCTGTTCCTCGCGCTTGGCGGCGGATGGGACAGCGACAACGCGGCGACCGCGGGGGATGCCCGGCCCACCGCCGCGCGTGCCGCCTCGACACGCGCGGCGAACGAGTAATGGCCCCAGCGTCATAGATCTCGGTATATGGCGCCGGCTTCGTGAAACGCCGTGCGCAAACGGGTTTTCCTGATTCGCGCCATAGCATCCGGAGAACGACGGACGCCCGCGTTGACGGTAAACTGCCCGATGCACTTCCATTCATCTTCCGCTGCCGCTCCGGCAGCGGCATCCCCTCGGAGAGTCATCATGCGAACCAGCGCCCGCAACCATTTCGCCGGCCAGATCAGCGCCGTCAAGCCCGGTGCCGTCAACGACGAAATCACGCTCCGCACGCAGGACGGCCTCGACATCGTCGCCGTGATCACTCACGGCAGCGCGGCTTCGCTGGGCCTCGCGGCCGGCACGCAGGCGTTCGCGCTCGTCAAGGCATCGTCGGTCATCGTGATGGTCGACATCGACAGCAGCAAGGTGTCGGCCCGCAACTGCGTCGCGGGCACCGTATCGTCGGTCGCGAAGGGTGCGGTCAATTCGGAAGTCGTGATCCAGGCCGCGGGCGGCGCCGAAATCGTCGCGATCGTGACCAACGACAGCGTCGATCGTCTCGGCCTCGCGAGCGGCACGGCCGCGGCTGCGATCTTCAAGGCATCGAGCGTGATCGTCGGCGTCGAGTGATCGCATGACGAGCGCCGCGATCGTGATCCGGTGTGCGCCGCGCATTCGCGCGGGTCGTGTCGCCCGGCCGTCACGCGAGTGCACACGATGATCGCCGCACTCGATCGCACCGAACCGCCCTCGCATGAACGGGCGTTGCAGTCGCTGCTGCTCGCGGCGGCCAACGCCGACACGCCCGACGCTCGCCTGTTCGGCGCCCTCGTTGCGGCACGCGCGCGCCGCAACGAACTCGGGCTGCTCGGCCTGTCTCATGCGCAGTTGGCTGGCCTGCTTGCGCGCCGGTTTCCGCGCCTGCCTTCCCCCGATGCCGCCGCACTCGTGTCGACGGTTGCGATGGCGCTGCTGCCATCCACCCACGCGGCATTCATCGCGACGCTGCACACGCGGCTGATGGACGACGCGAATCCCGCCGCGACCCGCGACGACGCCGACTGCCTCGCGTCGATCATCGCGCATGCGTGCCTGCGCCCCGATCATCTGTGGCGCGACCTCGGGCTCGACGGACGCGATGCGGTATCGGCGATGCTCGATCGCTATTTCCCCGCACTCGCCGCGCGCAACGTCGCTCACCTGCGCTGGAAAAAATTCCTCGCACAGGAAGTGGCTGCATCGCTCGGCATACCACCGGGGCCCGCCCCCGGATGCCCGGGCTGCGAAGATTTCGGCTTCTGCTTTCCTCACGCGCGATAGCCGCCGCGGCGGCTGCGCTGCCCGCGCGTTTCGTCGCATCGCCAACCGGAGAAACCGCCTTGACCGACATTGCGAGCCCCAACCTGCCGTCGCGCGATTTCGAAACCACGTCCCGCTTCTACGAGAAACTGGGGTTCGTCGAAACGTGGCGCGACGACGGCTGGATGATCCTCAAACGCGGTGACCTGTTGCTGGAATTCTTTCCGCACCCCGAACTCGATCCGGCCGCGAGCTGGTTCAGTTGCTGTTTCCGGCTCGCGGATGTCGGCGCCTTCTTCGACGACATGCTCGCAGCCGGCATTCCGGAGCAACGGACCGGCTGGCCGCGTGCGCACCGGCCGACACGCGAAGCGTGGGGCGGCACGGTCGGCGCACTGATCGATCCGGACGGTTCGCTGATCCGGTTGATCCAGACGGAAGACCAGGCACGCCCCCTGTCGCTGCCGCGATCGAGCGGCGATGGAAATACACGGGCGTACGATTCGACGCATGCCCCATAAACGGTTACCTTGCGATGCGCATCGCATGCGTCGGGCCGTTCATCGCTTACGACGCAGTCAATGCCGATGCCGGTGATGAATGTCCGGGAAATGCGCGTGACTATGCGTGATCGGCAGATGCACATGCGGATGCGTGTGCGGCTCGTTGCCATCGTACGGAAAGTCGTGCGTATGCTGGTGATGTTCGTCGTGCCGATGCCGGTGAGTATGCTCGAGCCGCTCGTGCGCATGCGTGTGTTCGTGCCGTTCGCGCACATGCAGCCAGATGCCGAGCGCCATCAGCGCGGCGGCGATCCAGAACGTCGCGGGCGGCAGCGCGGGCCAGATCAGCAGCGACAGCACCACGCCGAACAGCGGCGCGATTGAAAAATATGCGCCCGTACGCGCGCTGCCGAGATGACGCAGCGCGACGACGAACAGCACGAGGCTGATCCCGTAGCCGCCGAGCCCCGTCAGCATCGCGGCGGCCGTGACCGGTACGGCGGGCAGCGTTGCACCGGTCGCCAGCGCGATGCCGATGTTCACGGGCCCGGCGATCAGCCCTTTCACGCACGCGATGACCATCGCGTCGTTCGCGGCGACCTTGCGGGTCAGATTGTTGTCGATCGCCCAGCACAGGCATGCGCCGACGATCAGCAGCGCGCCGACCGGCACGCCTGCCCGGCCCGGTATCCACGACAGCAGCGCGCCGCCAGCGACGATCGCGATCATTCCGAGGAACACCTGCACATCCACGTTCTCGCGAAACACGACCCACGCGATGACGGCCGTCAGCACGCCTTCGAGATTGAGCAGCAGCGCGCTCGTCGCAGCCGGCGTGCTCGACAGCCCAAGCATCAGCAACGCCGGGCCGGCCACGCCGCCCGCAGCGATCGCGCCGGCCAGCCACGGCAGGTCGGCGCGCTGCAGCGGCGCGGCATCCGCGGCCGATGCGCGGCGGTTGCGCAACCCGCGCAGCAGGATCCCGATGCCGAGCCCGACGCCGCTGCCGAGATAGAACAGCCCGGCGACCATGAACGGCGACATTGCGCCGATCAGCGCCTTGGCGAGCGGTGTCGCGGCGCCGAACAGCGCGGCCGCGGCGAGCGCGACGAGAATCGCGGAATGTCTCTGGTTCATGATCCGGGTTGAATTGACGTAAAAAAAACGGTGGCCGTGGCTTCGAGTCGGTTCGTGTCGGAGCAAGCCTCCCGCACCTTTCGAAGTGCAAGCCGCATCGCGCTGAACAACCTGCGCGTGGTGTCACGATCCAGCCGGGATTATCGCTCGTCATCATGTCACGATGGCCGGACCGCGTCGTTCACATGCCGATCGACGATCCCGATATCGCTATTTTAGGAAACCGAATTATGTGATTGAAGTGCCATCGCAATCAGGCATGCGTACTATCCATGCGCAAACTTCAAAGTCGAAGCATCGCAGATGCAGCGCCGATTGACGGAATCTGTTCGTCCGGTTGCGTTGCCGGTCTGATGTCGCAGGGGGAGTGCCGGCGAGTCAACCGCCGGTGGAGGTAGTCCTGACCTGCCCCTTTCGAGGCAGGTCAGTCTGTCGTGTGATTCACAGCATGCGGCATGCATGCGGGTGAGCGCCGTACAGTCGACGGCGACGCGGTGCGGGTTACTCGTTTCCGGCCGTTTGCTGCTCGATCTGCTGCGCAACGTCGGTTTGAGCTTCCGCGTTCGCCGGTTCCGGCGCTGCTGCTGCGGCCTCGGCCTGCTGCTCGGCCTTCGGCTGCTGCTGCGCGCCCTTGGACGATTGCGCCGCACCCTTGCCGGGACGGCGTGCCTTCAGCCGACGCGCCCGTGCGGCGTCGTCATGCGTCACGCGCCCTGCTTCGTTGCCCTGCAGATCGACCCGCACCGCGTCTTCGACAAGGCACGACCAGTAGCGGTTGCCGCGGCACCACGTCGACATCGCTTCACGCAGTTCGGCTTCGTTGAGGCCCACGGCCTGAGCCTCGCGTGCGAGGTCGTCCCAGATGCCGACCTTGAGCGGTACTTTGGGGGCCGGATTCTTCGGGAACGCGCGCGGAAACTTCCGCTGCAGTTTGCCGATCGCAACGATGACCGGATCGACCGGCGCCGACGGCTTCGCCGAAGCGGGCTTCGCGCGGTGCTGCGCTTTGGCGCCGGCACCCGGTTTGGCCCCGCGGGCCGGCTGGTCGCCGGACTTCGGCTTCGCGCCGGCGTCCGTCGGCGCTGCAGGTCGCTTCGCGTTGCGCTCCTGCTTGGCCTTCGCTGCGAGCTGCGCCCGCAATTCGGCAAGTTGTTCAAAACCCATAAATTCAATCCACCAGGAATATAAGGTGTGGTTCGTGCGACCATTCCGCGCGACGCAAAAAGCTTCGCCGCCACGCGTGCGACCCGTCTGCCGCCGATGCGGAACACTACGGGGCCGCATCGCGCACGCCACTCTGTTTTCAGGCACCCGGCCACGATGCCGGACAAGGCAGGAGGGAAGTATACCGGTACGCGCGACGGCCGGCTGACTCGCCGGTCTGCATTTGCCCGATCCAGCGTGCGGAAAATGCGTCCGCGCGACCGCGTTGCGCATTATATGTATACGTTTCCGGAAGTCACGTCGTTCACAACCGTCGTCGAAAATCGGGCCAGTTGTGAGCGAAACGGTCGGCCCGACGGCGTCCGCTGATCGACGCCCGACGCGTGGTGTTACGCGTTGCGGAGCCGAAAAAGATCGTGCCGCGCGAGCGCATCGCCGGCCACGGCGACGATTCCGGATCGCGGACGGCGCCCCGGCGGCTGCATGCGAATCCGCGATCGCGACAGCGGGACGCACATGACGATGGATCGACGCAGCCTGTCGTGACATCCCGGGACGCCCATCGATTGCACCGGACCCATGCACGACTCGTTGCGTCCGCATCGATCGTGTGGCGTACGAAGGTGCCGGAAAATGCGTAGTATGGCCGGGTCAACGTCGTCGGCAGCGTACCTTGGCCCGTGCCTCGGCCCGTTTTGCGGCGTCCCCGGTCGGCCGGCGACATCCCTCTTGCCTGCTAAAAGAACCGGTTGTACGAAGCGGAGCGGATACATGGTTCTCCCACACGACATCCCGCACGACGGCATCACGCGCGAGGAGATTCACCATCGGCAGATCGACATGCGCGGTTATCGGCGCAGCGACGGCTTGTTCGAAGTGACGGCCTGCCTCGCGGACCGCAAGACCAGCGATTTCACGCCACCGGGCGGCACACGAACGGTCGCTGCGCTGTCTCCGATCCACGATCTCGGCGTGACGCTGGTCTTCGACGCCGACATGGTCGTACGCGCCGTATCCACGTTCATCCGGTCGCATCCGTATGCGCAGTGTCCCGGCGGCGGCGACTCGCTGCAGGCGCTCGTCGGACTGAGCATCGGTTCCGGCTGGAACAGCGAGATCCGCAAGCGTCTGCCGTCCTGCGATACGTGCACGCATCTGAAGGAATTGCTCGGCCCGGTCGCAACCACGGCCTATCAGACGATGGTCGGCGTGCGGCGGTCGTCGCTCGACGCCCGCGACCGCGAAGGCAAGCCGCTCAAGATCGACAGTTGCCATGCGTATGGCGCGTCGCGCGATCTCGTGAAACGTCTTTGGCCCGAATACCACCGGCCTGTGCCGACGGCAAAAGGAAGCTAAGGTCCCGGCATTCGGCCGGTTCGGCGTCTGCAGGATCGGTGACGCACATGGATGCGTGCGTTGTCTGCGCGGACCAGCGCGAAAGCTGCCGGTCCGAAATCAGAAGACGCCCAGCGCGAGTCCGGCGGCAAGGCCCGCGCCGAGTTCGGCGCAGCGCGCACGATCATCGTCGTCGATCGTCTTCGGCGCGAGGATGCGCTCAGGCGTCTGCGCGTGAGTACAGACGATCAGGCCTGGCGCCACGTTCTTCAATCGCCATCCGGTCGCAATCCGGTCTATCTGGCGCAGCGCGTTCTGTCCGTCGCTTCCCGCGCAGATCATTGCCGCGTACGGACGGCCGTTCACGCGATCGAGCGCCGCGTAGTAGCAGCGATCGAAAAAGTCCTTCATCAGCCCGGACATCGACGCAAGATTCTCGGGCGTCGCAAACAGGTATGCGTCGGCGGCCAGCACATCGTCTGCACTCGTCGCGTCCGCGCGCTGCAGCCTGACGTCGATGCCGGGTTGCTCGCGCGCCGCGTCGGCCGCCGCTTCGGCCATCTGTTGCGTGCCTCCGGTCATCGTGTGATAGACGATCAACAGCGTCTTCATTCGTAGTCGCTCGCGTCAGGCTTCAGGTGGGTCGGGGTATCGCCGGTTTCCGCTGGATGGACAGTCGTCGCGTGTGTGGGGGCGGTTGTGCGTTCGCTCTTGCGGATCAGTCGGTTTGCCGGCTCAGCGATGCCAAGCGTGCATCGATCGCGTGCATGACATCGACCTCGATTCGCGCATGATCTTCCTGATGTGCGGTCAATCCGGCGCGACGCGTAATGCGTCGCCGTCGTCCGGACGCGCGTAGTACGCGAGAAACATGTCGGCGGCCGATTCCGCGACTTTCTGTTGCTCCGGCGCCGTGAGCGGCGGCTGGCCCATCGTCACCTGCGGCCAGAATGCGAATGCCTTCACGACACCATGCAACTGATGCGCGGCAAACACCGGATCGGTGACCGACAGGCGGCCGGCCAACGCTGCCGCACGCACCCAGACCGTCAGGTCTTCCTCGCGCTCGCCGAGGCGTTCGACCATGTCGCGCGCACGCTCCGGCGAATGGATGGCCGCGCCGATCGCGACGCGCGCAAGTACGAGAAACGCATCGTCGTTCAGCAGGCGCAATTTGCGCTCCAGCAAGGCGAGCAGTTGCTCGCGCAGCGGCACGTCGGTGCGATAAGTCGGTGAGCTACCGGTTTGGGTCGCATCCCACAGCTTGTGCAGGATCGCGGCGAACAACGTTTCCTTGCCGGGAAAGTGGTTGTAGACCGTACGCTTCGACACGTCCGCGCGCGCAGCGATGCGATCCATGCTGGTTGCATCGTAGCCGGCAGCGAGAAATTCCTCGATCGCCGCGTCGATGATGGCCGCACGCTTTCGATCGGTCAGGCGTTGAGGGAGAGAGCTGGTATCCATGTGGAAATTTTACACCGCTCAGTTTACTTATCCCGGAAATAAACTACACTGTTCAGTGCACTTTTTCTTCGGACGAACCGACATGGCATCGCCTCTCGTTTTGATTCACCGCATTCTGGGTTTTGCAGCCGCCAGGCGCGGCCGCGCGCTGTCCGGCGGTTCGCCGCAGCACAATGGCGAGCGCTTCAGCAATGTTGCGCCGCGTCCCGTCGAAGGTATCGGCAAGACGCTCGGGATCGCCTGGAACATGCTGT
The DNA here is from genome assembly GCF_047978125.1 of Burkholderia sp. LFS061. NCBI lineage: Bacteria > Pseudomonadati > Pseudomonadota > Betaproteobacteria > Burkholderiales > Burkholderiaceae > Burkholderia > Burkholderia sp. LFS061. Next base: position 222,534 of record NZ_JBFPFS010000007.1, read on the forward strand.
TCACCAAGCCGCGCAATACCGTGCCGGCTGGCGCGCTGCCCGTCGATTTGCTGACTCGTGCACAGCTCGACGCGGCGCCCGATCGCAGCCTGTACCGGCTTGGCCATTCGACGCTGCTGCTCAAGTTGCGTGGAGAATTCTGGCTGACCGATCCCGTGTTTGCCGAGCGTGCATCGCCGTTTCGGAATGTTGGCCCCAAGCGCTTCCATGCGCCGCCGATAGCGCTTGAAGATCTTCCGCCGCTACGCGGTGTGATCCTGTCGCACGATCACTACGATCACCTCGACCGCGAAACGGTGCTCGCGCTCGCGGCCACCACCGGCGTGTTCGTGACAACGCTGGGCGTCGGCGACCGCCTGATCGAATGGGGCATCGACGCTAAGAAGGTCCGTCAGCTCGACTGGTGGCAGAGCGTCGACGTGGCCGGCCTGACGCTGACCGCAACACCCGCGCAACACTTCTCCGGGCGCAGCCTGTTCGACGGCAACAGCACGCTGTGGGCGTCGTGGGCCATCGTCGACGACAACCTGCGCGTGTTTTTCAGCGGCGACACGGGCTACTTCGACGGGTTCCGTACGATCGGCGAGCGCCTCGGGCCGTTCGACGTGACGCTGATCGAAACGGGCGCATACGATGCGCAATGGCCGTACGTGCACATGCAACCGGAAGAAACCGTTCAGGCGCATATCGATTTGCGCGGGCGCTGTCTGATCCCGATCCACAACGGTACATTCGATCTCGCGATGCATCGCTGGCACGAGCCGTTCGAGCGAGTAACGGCGTTGTCGATCGTGCGCGGCATCGAGTTGTCCACGCCCAGAATGGGCGAGCGCCTCGATCTCGACGAGCCGCATCGAGGTGAGCGGTGGTGGCGCACGGTAGACGAGCACGCGAACGCGGCGGCAGCAACGAAATCGCGCAGGTGGCAATTTTGCGCGTCGCAAGCGACGAAATAGGTTCGCCTGTCGTTACGTCTTTCGTGCGGAAGCGCGGCGGTGCCGCGTTTCCGGCCATCGCGTTTTCGGGGCAGTTGTTCGTTGGCGGATTGTCTGCCGATACGATCACCTGGATCGGAAATGATGCACGCAGCGCCGCCCGATAGCTTCATTCAACAATACGGGGCACCGGTTGACCGACCGCGGCAGCAGGCTTCGGCAAACACGGGCGGATCGCATCTGCAAATTCGCACGAAACCGGCGAGTGCCTAGCTGCAGCCCCTTTCGAATCTACGTTTCCATCGCAGGAAAGTGCCTACACATCCGATAGGCTGCATGATTGCCCACGGCTTCGGCCTCGTCATTCTGGGCAAGAATCGGGCAATTCGTGGGCGCTGACCTTATATCGACCAGTTCAACCGCCTTATGTTCGACAGGTCGTCACGAGTCGATGGGTTCGCACGCAAGTTTAGATAGACGGCTCAATCTTCCATCATTACTTCCACCAGTTCACCGACATGAGCCCGCAGAAGAATAGATGTGACCTTGCTGTTCAACCGATTTGCAACGGCAGATGAGCCGTCGGTCGCCCCCAAGAATTCCACAACCCTTTGTAGTATCGCGCGATCGGTGAAAAGCGTTGTCACGTGACAACTCGCGCCGGACATCAGATCAGTGACTCGGCGAGCGATCGTCGTGCACCGGACCAACACTCACTGGACGTTGTCTACGATAGCGCTCGGCGCAAAATGTATCAAACACCACCAATTACGTATCAATTACAACATAATTCACCACCCAACTCCTGGACGACGTCAGTAGCGCATGACAAATTCATGCGCCCCCAATTCCAAGGAGGATCGGGCGTGTTTTGCGTGAAACAACATGAAGAATATGGCGCAAACCATTGCTGGATAAGGATTTCTGGCAGAACCCCATTTTTTGCGAATGTTTCACGATTCAACTCGGCTGGACCGGCAGGCGACCTTTGGCGTAGTGATTTGCCTTCATTCCTGTGCCGACCGTTGTCAGACTGCTAATAGATATGGAATGCGGGATACGCCGTTGCGCCGGTTGTAGCGCTGGAAGATACAGCGAAACCTCGCACCCCTCGCCTGCCGGACTATGCGCGCACCACGTCGGCGATGGCCACATCATTAAATGGGGCCATATCATGATGCGTTAATGATTGTCTGCCCTTGAGTGCGACTCACCAGGCGATCAGGGCATTCAGCCACCACGAGAATGTCGGGCATCGCCGCCGCCGGTCCTGACGACCGGGACGAATGCCGCCTCAATCTTCGGCGAAGACACTTGCCTCTGACGACTGCGACGGCCGTCCTGCCGTTTTCTATGATGCCCGGGCTGCCTTTGTTGTCACGTGACAACTTCTCGGACAGAACATCTACCAACTGAACGCTGCAACAGGAACTATCTATAAATTCGATCCGCTTTGATCCGCTTGACGCATCTAAATTTGACCGATCGTAACCGTTATCGAGAAATTAGCAACGCCGCTGCGTTACAGCCTAGTTGCTTGTCACGTGACAACTCCCTAGGCAAGCAATTGAGCCTGCCACCGGCTTACGCTTATTATCGAGCGTTGATTGACATAACCGAAATCCACATCCCAATCGAATCAAGTTCTTCCTGTCGACACGCAACATCGACTGCGACCAATTCCCGGCGACTTGTCACGTGACAACTACGCCCCTCGACGATATCCGCGAACCGGCCAATCAGATTCGCAAGGGGTTCTGTTGGCACCAAAGGCACTGCCATTCCACAAGTCTCTGCGATCGAGTTTCATCACCGACGCCAATGACAGTCGAATTTCCTTCAACCCTTTGTGCATTCTTCGTGACCGCAATCGACAATTTTATTTTTACTCGATCATCACTCACGATTGGTTCGTTAACCGTTCGACCTACTTGTCACGTGACAACAACAACGATCTCCAAGACATGCATCAATCCGAACACTTTTCTGGACATTTCGATAACAACTGAATATATTACGCAAAACTCCTTGGAGGAATTTAATGGCTTTCAAGATCGCCGTCAGTAATCAAAAAGGTGGTACTGGAAAGACAACCATCTCCGTCAACATCGCGGCTGCGTTCGAGGCCGGTGGCAACAAGGTCGCGTTGATCGATGCCGACCCTCAAGGCACTTCCGTTCGGTGGGTGACGAGCGGTGAGAACACCTTGCCGATGACGGTCCTTTCGCTGGCCCCCGCCGGTCGCGGCATCGGCGGCGAGATCAAGAAGCAGGACGCAAACTTCGACGTGATCGTCGTCGACTGTCCGGGCAACCTCGAAGATCCGCGCATCGCGTCCGTGCTCGAAGTCGCCGACTTCTGCCTCGTGCCGCTGTCACCGTCGCCGGCGGACCTGTACAGCACCGTCGCGATGATTCGCATGATCGAGTCGATGCGAGCCGTTCGTAACCCGAATCTTTCTTCCGCATTAATGCTGAATAGTGTTAATGGAAAAACTAAAATGCGTGAAGAAATTTTAAAAATTCTAAGAGCCGAAGAAATAGGGGAGCATTTGCTCGACAGCCAGATCGCCCAACGCGAGGTCTACCGTCAGACGTTCGCACTCGGCACCACGATCCATCATCACAATCGATACCTGAAGGGGCTGAAGGAAGCCCGCGCGGAAATCGAAAGGCTGGTCACGGAAATGGCCCAATACATCGCGTCGACGCGCGCTACCGGAGCCGCCCATGGCTAAAGACACATCGAAAGACAAGAAGCCGACCGGCAACCTGCATCTCGCGGCCGGCCTGTTGCGCGGGCTCGCGCAGGAAAACGCTGCACTGGAAACCCGCTTGCCCGAGCCGCCGGCTGCACCGAACGTCGTCGACGCGACGCCCGCCGCCGTGCCCCCGGCCGCGGTCGCACCCGCCGGCACACCGGATCTTGGCGCGCCGCAGAAGGTACTGGTCAAGGACTGCATCCCGAACCCGTTCAACCCGCGCGTGTTCTATTCGGAGTCGAGCCTGCACGAACTCGCGCTGACATTGAAACGGGAAGGGCAGATCGAGCCGATCAAGGTCACGCGGCTCCCGGAGTTTCCCGGCAAGCTCGTCGTGATCGACGGGCAACGCCGGCTGCGCGCGACGAGCATCAACGGCGACGAAACCATCAACGCCACGTTCCGCACGGACCACACGCCCGAGCAGCTCTATACGATCGCGTATCGGGCGAACCACGATCACGAACGCCAGACGATCTTCGACGATGCGGTCGCATGGAAGCGTCTCCTCGACGAGAAGGTCTTTCAGGACCAGAACACGCTCGCGGAGAAGATCGGCAAGGACAAGGCATCGATCAGCAAGACGCTATCGCTCAACGCACTGCCCAACACGCTGCTGGAGCGGATGGCCAGCGCGAACGACGTGGTCGGCCTGCAGGCAGCGTACTTCCTGAAGCTGATCTTCGAGCGCCTGGGCGAACCGACGGCCGACCGGCTGCTCACGGCCGTGATCGACCGGAAGAAATCGGTCCGCGATCTCGAGAATTTCCTGCGTGCGCAGAGTGACGACAACAAGAAAGCGGGACGCACGCGCTACAGCGTTCGTCACGACTTCGCGCTCGAATCGCAAGCGATCGGCCAGTTGAAGACCTACCCGGACGGGCGTCTGGACCTGCAGCTCAAGGGCGTCGACACGTCCCACCAGGAAGCGCTCGCCGACAGGCTCAAGACCGTTATCGACGCCTACGTCGCCGAGCTGGCAGCCGCCACGCAGAAGTAACGCGCCCAAGCAAAAGGCCTCGCATCCGCGTTGCGCCGCGAAACCGGACGATGAAGTCCGGCGCATGACGCCCGCCCGGTTGCGAGGCCTTGTTCAGTTGCTTGCGAGACTGCTTTTGAGCAGGAACTCCAGCAGGTCGTCCGAGGTCGGTTCGCCCCAGGTATCCAGCGCCAGCCATCGGAAAAAGCTGGTCTGCGCGAGCTTGCTCGCCTTCTTCTTCGGCGACAGCGTGAGATCCTTCGAGCCCGCCACCGTCTCGTTGTAGCGATCGATCAGCTTGGTCTGGTCGTCGATCTCCAACTCGCGGAAATACGCGCCGGCTTCCTCAACCTTCGCCGCCAGATATTTGTCGCGAATCTGCTCCTGCTTGCTCTGCGCGGATTCCTTCGCCGGTGCGGCCGCTTCGGTTCCCTGCCCGTCGGCCAGCGTGTAGCCGTGCGTCAGCGCCTTGCGGAAATACGCGGCCACGTTGTCGACCGGCGCCGCGTTCTTCTTCGTAGTCCGATTGAGCGTATAGGCAATCGCCGCCTTGATGCGCTGCACGCCGTATTGCGTGATCAGCCGGCGGGCTTCCGAACGCGGAATGCCGAACTTCGCGACCTCCTCGACCAGCGCTTCGTTCTTGACGTCGCCGTCTTCGACCGTATCGGCACTCTGCTTGCGCGTCACCTTGAACTGAACGGCTTCCACGCTGCGGCCGGACTTGTGTTCGATCAGCTCGAGCGTGTGATCCGATACTTCGTTCACCTCCTGAATGCACGGCACCAGGACCTTGCTCTTGAACAGCTTGTATTCCTTGTACGACTGCGACGCTTTGTCCTGGCCGAGAATGAGGTCGCGGAATTTCGGCAGCGGAATCTTCGCGGTGATGCCGATCCCTTCGTAGCGCACCGTGTTTTCCCACAGCGCGAGCGAGTGTGAGCGCCGGAATTCGCGGGCGATCCGCATATCGATCAGCGCGTAGATTTCCGGATTGAGCAGCTCGCTGCGAATCTGGTCGGAGAAGCTGTACTTCAGCACCGATTGCTCGAGCTCCGCGCCCGCGAGCAGGCCCGACGCTTTCCAGACCGTCGAACGGTCCGCGGCCAGGTAGTCCCAGTTGACGACGGTACTGATCAGCGAGTTGACCGTGTCCTTCACGTACTTCGTGTTGTTGCTGTTCAACCCGCTCTCGTGCGAAAGCGAGGCGATCGAGATCGAGAAGCTCGTTCGACCCGGCTCGAACGCCTCCTGCCGAAGCGCGTTCTTGATCAGCGAGCTGAACATCTTGCGCTGCTGCAGACCGATCTTTCCCGACTTGGGCGCGATATGAATCGCCTGGACCGCCTTGCGCAGCAAGTCGGGAGGCTCGGGTGTCTGAAACAGTGAAACCTGTTTGTCTGAGCCTTTGCTTGCGGGCTTGCGCGGCATCGTGATGTCCGGATAAGGTGACCTTGTTGAGAGCGGACTTTATACCTTCTCACGCCGTAGAGCAACGCCCTCGCTCCAGCATCACTTGCAATATCACGGCTAACCTTCAGATGCAAAAGGGAAATTCGTGATGAAGCAATCTGCGCGGGGCCCCATATCCATCTACCTTTTGGCCAAAAAACCTCCCACAAGAAGCTACCTTTCGGGTCCGGCTACAGAAACCCGGCACGAGATTTGCCCTAGGGAAGGTACCCATCCATGGGGGCAAACGAGCGGAATCGCGATCGACGACCGGATTCCTGGTGCCTTGCAACACGCGGCCGTTTTTCTCCCATAACGGGCTACCTTCATCGACTCCCATGGACGGCTACCTGTCGGCAGCCTTCGACATGGGCAATTGCGTTACTTTCGGCCTCGAAGGGAGAAATCGCTCCCATAAACGGCAACCATTCGGTTATCCCATAAAAGGTTACCTGTCCGCGACATCGATCCTGTCTATGGGAGCAGCCAGCAGAGGGGTCCTGGTGAAACACGCTCGACCGGCCCGATTGACCACCCATAAAAGGTTACCATCGAGAGACACCATAAACGGCTACCTGAAAAAAATCACTGTGGACGCAAGCACTTACGGATCAAAAAAAACGCCCCATAAAAGGCTACCTGCCTGCGTTCCCATAGACGACTACCCATCTTGTTTTCAGGCTGATTTCCCATAACCGGGTACGCTTGCCCCATATCCACAGCCCCGATTCCCCACAACCCGGTACCCAAAACCCCAAATCCACAGACCTGAAACCCCAAACCCTTCCACCTGTGCTCCCATAAATGGGTACCGAACACCGGCCAAAGCCTTGTGGAATAAGGCTGTGAGCCGTCTAAAAGTAGTTAAAGAAGTAAACGTGGTTTACCAAAGATGTAAACACACGTGTGCTGTCACAGAAAGACAAGCCCCATAAACCGCTACCCATGGGATCTGTCCATGGTTCGTCAAGCATCCCGCCGCTTCGATTCAGGCCTGCTGGACAGAGCCTGAGGCCTTGATGGAACAAGGCCTCAGGCCCGACAACGTTTCCCGGGGAGGTAAGTGCCCACTCACAACACCTAAAAGTAGAAACCTATGGGAGGAAATCGGGCGAAGATCACCGGTTTCCGCATTCAGGTTCCCATCTATGGGACCGAAAAGCCGGGGCCGCGACGACCCGCGCTCCTGTGATCGACAGCCAAATCGGACCAGCGACCGAACGCACGAACATCGTCAGTTTCACCCACAGCAGTTCGAAATCACCCTGGACGGCACGCGAATGGCTTTTTGTACTCATGCTTCCCGTTCGGTGGACAAGTTTTTTGCCGGTCGTCTATCGACGCTTCTCGTTACATTTAGCCTGTGGACTGTGCACAGAGGAAATAGACGCGGCTTGCTTCTCCGCCCCGAGGTCCCGCAACTTTCTACCTTTGGATCGACCGAAGAGTAACGCTGTGCTCTTGAATGGCAACTACCAAGCCGCACAGGTCGCCGGCTCCTGGGCCGATCTCGTGAGAGTTACGAGCCAACGTGAAGATGCTGCCGCTGAAGAAGCTCACCGCAATCGAATTCGAATAACGATCCCGAACATTCTCACCGTCAGAAACTTCCTGATCCCGGAAAAGCTCACCGGCGACGCGTCCCACAGGTATATGCAAGCCGTGCAGCCGCGGCATCCGCACGGGATACTCGACGGCCAAAATCGTCGAATGAAAAATCTGTGGCCCGCGCGCGTTGCCTGAAGTGTTCACGACCAGAGTCGGGCCGGCTGACAAGCGTTGTCGCGGCATCAACACGACGCGCAACGTGTGCCGGACGGAGTATCGCAATGCTTGTGCGGCTCCCCCCGCGCATTCGTGAGGGGGTTCCGGTCAACGTCCTCACCCTATGCCGAGCGTCTACCCATTTCGCTATACACACCAGACGACGTCGCCTTCCGGTGCGGTAACACGAGACGATCGCATCGATCACCGGACGAACCGAATCGTGATCGTTTATGGGAGAACCCGTCGCTGGAGCCGCGTCGAGCGGCAACGTTGCACACAGATCGACAACTATCGCGGTGATTGCGCTTCGTGTGATGAAGATCACGGCAAGCATGAGCGTGCTGCTAACACCACCTATGAAACAGCAATCGGCATGCGAGCTGGACACGACGATACGAATGTCATCGGAATCGCAGCCTCGCATCACGCCATGTGATCGATCTTCATCACCGAAGCGTGCTGTACGTCCGACGTTGCCGCTGTCTCGACCGCGCGATCTTCACCGCGCGCCGAAACGCGATGTACCGTCCCTGCCTCTTCCGCGCGACGGTAGAGCAACATCCCTGTGTTCTCCCATACGTGTATCCCCAACTCCGTTTGCACGTTGGCGCCACATTTTTCACGACGCGGTTATGATGCACAGGTCCCGATCGCGACATGACGACCGATCAGGACAGGGGCGGTATCTCGATGGTCTTTCCAACCGTGATAATCATCAGAAAAGAGAGTTCAGCGATGCGAATCCAGATCAGAAAACTCACGCTGGCTGCTACCGCAGCCGCGTTCCTGTTCGGCTCGGCAGTTCCTGCATTTGCCCAGACCGACGCCGCCAGCGCGCCTGCTGCACAGGACGCCAAGGCGGCGAAGAGCCAGGCACGCAAGGCGGCCAGGGCTCAACGCAAAGCGGAGCGCAAGGCTGCGCGCGCGAAAAACACCGCCGAGCTGAAGAAACTCGAAGACGCTGGTTACAAGCCGGCGGCCAACGACCCGAACTATCCGCAGAACCTGCAGAACGCGGAGAAGAAAGCCGCCGGCGCAAGCCAGTAAGCGCCGTTCGGGGGCAAGCCGCGATACGATCCGCGGCTTGCCGCGTGCATCGCGGTCACGCGATGCACGTCAAAAGCAGAATGCCGCTCATGAACGAGCGCAAACCCGATCCGCGCATTTGTGCTATTTAATTCGGAATCCTGCATTGAATGGCGGGCACGACCGGCAGGTCGATACGGTCAGTGCTGCGCGCCCGATGCGGCTGCGTTCCCCGTCACCTTCAGCCAGTTCTTGAATGCACGCACCGCCTCGTCGTCCGCGCGCGCGGACGCCACATACGTGAAGTAGCGCCACGGCGGCAGAGCCGGTTCGCTGAACGGCTGCACGAGCCGGCCTTCGGCGATGTCGTCCGCGACGAGCGCGATCGGCCCCATCGCGACGCCGAGTCCGTCGAGTGCGCCTTGCAGCGTCAGGTAGAAATGCTCGAGCGTGAGCGAATGTCGCGGCACGAGATTCGGATGCCCGGCCGCCGCGAGCCATTCGGGCCACATGCCGGGATAGGTCGCCGCGTGCAGCAGCGTGAAGCCGGCGAGATCGGCGGGCGTATGCAACGGCCGGCCTTCCAGCAGCTTCGGCGCACACACCGGCAGCCGGACTTCGGACAGGAATTCCTCCGCGACGTAACCGTCGATGGCTTGCGGGCCGCCTCGAACGATCAGGTCGACCTTGTCGCGCAGTTTCTCGATCGGCTCGTTCGACGTCGACAGCCGTACCGCGATCGTCGGATGGGCGACCTGGAACGACGACAGCTTCGGCACGAGCCAGCGCAACGAAAACGTCGCGGGCGCGCTGACGCGCAGCACGCGCTGCTGCGCGTGGCCGAAGTGCTGCGCGGTGGCGAGCGCGATCCGGTCGAACGACGCACCGACTTCGGCGAGATACGCACGGCCGGCGTCGGTCAGTTCAACCCGCCGGTTGTGGCGTTCGAATAGCGGCCGTCCGAGCCACGCCTCCAGTTGCTGCACGTGCCGGCTGATCGCGCCGTGCGTCACGCACAGCTCGTCGGCGGCAAGCGTGAAGCTGCCGAGTCGGGCGGCTGCTTCGAACGCGCGTAGCGAATTCAACGGAGGAAGACGTCGGGCCATTGCATCGTTTCACGTGAAATTTACTCACGCGATAGTTCAGGTTTAATCGTTTGATCGGGCGATCCAGCTCCGCCAATATGGCACACAAACGGCCGGCTCGGCCGAACGAGTGTCTGAATTTCTCACATGGAGTGCGGAGCATGCCGAACGTGGTGGTCGTGGGTGCCCAATGGGGTGACGAGGGCAAGGGGCGCGTCGTGGACTGGCTGGCGGCTCAGGCCGACCTCGTCGCACGCTACAACGGCGGCCACAACGCGGGCCATACGCTGGTCGTCGGCGGCAAGACATACAAGCTTGCGCTGCTGCCGAGCGGCATCGTGCGCGGCAAGCGCGGTGTGATCGGCAACGGCGTGGCGCTCGATCCGGAAGCGCTGCTCGCGGAGATCGCGCGGATGGCCGAGCTCGGACTATCGGTGACGCCGGACAACCTGTCGATCGCCGAGAACGCGACGCTGGTGCTGCCGATTCACCGCGCGATCGACCAGGCGCAGGAGCGCCTGCGCCGCGAACCGATCGGTACCACGCTGCGCGGGATCGGGCCGGCTTACGAGGACAAGGTCGGGCGTCGCGGGCTGCGCGTCGGCGATCTCGCGGAACCCGGCCGGCTCGCCGACAAGCTCGACGTGCTCGTCGACCATCACAACGCGTGGTTCCGTGGCCTGGGGCTCGACGAGTGTTCGCGCGACGCGATGCTGGCGACGCTCGTCGATCTCGCGCCGAAGATCCTGCCGTTCGTGCGTCCCGTCTGGGCCGACCTCAACGACGCGACCGACCGCGGCGAACGCATCCTGTTCGAGGGTTCGCAGGCCGTGATGCTGGACATCGACTGGGGCACGTATCCGTTCGTGACGTCGTCGGGCACTGTCGCATCGGCGGCAGCGGCCGGCACGGGCCTCGGCGCGTCGAAGCTCGGCCACGTGCTGGGCGTGACCAAGGCGTATGCGACGCGTGTCGGCGGCGGCCCGTTCCTCACCGAGTTGACCGATGCAACGGGCGAAACACTACGCGCACGCGGGCAGGAATTCGGCGTCAACACCGGCCGGCCGCGACGCTGCGGATGGCTCGATGCCGCGCAGTTGCGCCAAGCGGTCAGGATCTCGGGCATCGATTCGCTGACGCTTACCAAGCTCGATGTACTCGACGGTTTCAAGTCGATCGAGCTGTGCGTCGGCTACGAACTCGACGGCGCGCGGGTCGACCATCTGCCCGCGAGCCTCGACGCGCAGTCGCGCGCGAAGCCGGTCTACGAACGGTTCGACGGCTGGCATGGCACCGTGAAGGGCGTGCGCGAGCGTGCGGCGCTGCCGCGCGCCGCACAGGATTTCATTGCGCGCATCGAAGCGGTCGCGGGCGCGCCGGTATCGATGATCACGACGGGTGCGGAGCGCGACGACACGATCGTGTTGCGTAATCCGTTCGATGCGGCGGCCGCCGCGTAACGTGCCGTCGATGGCGTAAATCGCGGATCGGCATCGTGGTCGCCGGGTAGTTTTTGCCGACCCGACGTAGTTTGCGTGCCGGCGTGTTCGATCGCGTACACGCCAGGCCCGGACGCGGCGCGAAGGGCGGCTCCACGATACGATTCGGCGTCCGGATCACGCCGCACACGGCGAACTGGACACGCCTGCAGCGCTGCTGTACTGTTCCGCACAATTCGCGCCAGACCGGCCTGCGCCGGCGCCGTCGGCACCACGGCCGCACGGCGGCGCGCCGTGATCTCAATCCCGGGGACAGGCCGATGGACACGTTACAGATGATGCGCATTTTCGTCCGGGTCGCGGAGGAGAGCAGCTTCACGAGCGCGGCCCAGCGCCTGGACATCACGACGGCATACGCATCGCGTTCTGTCGCGCAACTCGAAACGCATCTGCGCACGCGTCTGCTCAACCGCAGCACGCGCCGCATCGCGCTGACCGACGCCGGGCAGCGCTATCTCGATCGTTGCCAGCGCATCCTTGGTTATATCGACGAAGCGGAAGCCGAGGCGGCGGACGCACAGGCGAAGCCGTCCGGACGGCTGCACGTTCACGCGACGACGAGTTTCGGCCAGGCCTATGTGGTGCCCGCGGTCGTGCGCTACCGGCAGCGCTATCCGTCGGTCGCGGTCGAGCTGACGCTGTCGCAGCACGTGCCCGACATCATCGACGAAGGTTACGACGTGTCGCTGCAGTTGAGCACGACGGAGCTGCCCGATTCGGGGCTCGTGTCGCAGCGGCTCGGCGAGGTGCACAGCGTGCTGTGCGCGTCGCCCGCGTATCTGAAGGAGCGCGGCACGCCGCGCACGGTGCGCGAGCTCGAAGGGCATGCGTGCCTGCAGATCGTCACGCCGGTGTTCCCGCGCGATCGCTGGCATCTCGACGGCCCGGACGGTCACGAGACGTTCGACCTGCCGTTGCCCGATTTCCAGGTGAACATCGCCGATGCGCTGGGTGCCGCACTGCGCGCCGGCCTCGGGATCGGCTCGCTGCCGATGTCGTCCGCACTGCCCGCGCTCGCGAGCGGTGCGCTGGTGCGCGTGCTGCCCGAATACCGGTTGCAGAAGCTGACGGTCTACACGCTGTACGCTTCGCGTCAGTATCTCGACGCGAAGATCCGCACGTTCATCGATTTCCTGCGCGAATGCGTGCCCGAAATGCTGTCCGCCGACGAGGCCGCGCTGAATGCGTCCTGCAAATCCTGAGTCGGCACTGCCGCTGTTCATATGCGCGTTTTGCTCCGGTAAATGAAATAATCCGTAGTCCTGCATTTAAGGCAGACGTCGACGATGCGATCGCGATCGATCCGGTAAACGACGCCCCCGGCAACCAGCACGTCCTTGTGAAATCGCTTGCTTTCGATATCGAACATGGTTGGTTCGATGCGCGGTGCCAACTTCCTGGAATCGGTTCGACCTGCTTCATCGCGTTCGCGCGGCGGTGCAGCCGGCCCAGTATTCGCTCAACGGCGGAACGGCAGCGCGACGTCGTCCGGAAGCGGGTACACGTACGGCCGGCCGCCACGCCGCTCGACGGTACCCGGCAAACAAAAACGCCACGGATGAAAGTCCGTGGCGTTTCTCTTTGCGTCGGCTTATCGCGAGCGCGTCGATCGCGTATTACTGCGGCTTCGCCCAGAGCGTGCGGCCGAAGAACGTAAGCGTGCGATCCCACGCGATTTGCGACCACACTGGATCGAACTGCGTGCCGGCGATGCGGCCGGTGCCGACGGCCGTTTCGTTCGCGAATCCGTGATGCGCGAGATAACGATGGAATTCGACACCGACCTTCGCATCGGTCAGCTTCTTTTCCAGCGCGTCGACCTGGTCGATCGCGAAGAATGCATCCTGTGTGGCCCAGTGGCCCATCAGCGGCACGTTGAGCTTCGCCGGATCGAGGTAGTCGAGCGGCGGGAAGCCGTACCACGTGACGCCCGCGTCCGCGTCGGCGAACTGCAGCGACAACAGCGTCAGCGCACCGCCCATGCAGAAGCCCGTCACCGCGACGCGCGGAGCCAACGTCTTCAGATATGTGACGGCGCCGGGAATGTCCTGCGATGCGGCGTCGCCGAAATCGAGGCCGGTCATCAGGTGGTGTGCCTCTTCTTCCTCGACCGTCGACTTGCCGCGATACAGGTCGGGCACGAGCGCGAAGTAGCCGCAGCGCGCGAGGCGATCCGCGACGCCGCGAATCTGGTCGTTCAGCCCCCACCATTCCTGGATGACGACGACCGCGGGCGCGCCTTCGGTCTTTTCCGGCCTGGCGAGATAACCCTGTAGTTCCTGGCCGTCCGGGCGGCGAAACGTGATCATGGAACCGGATGCTTGAGACATGAAACCGCTCCTTTTCAAAAATGCGATGAGTACGGCAGCGGGCCGGCCAGCGGGCGCGGCGACGATCGGGCATGCAGGGCGTCGTGGTTTGCTCGCGTTCGTTTCGGCCGACACCGACCACGCGGCCATTCTATGCGCAAACGCCGGCTGCCTGCGTGAACGGCGCCGCGCGGCGCGCGATCGGCGGGGGCGTGTCAGTCGACGGTCGCGATCCGGTCACGGAGCGGATCACCGAAAAGCGAACACCCCGCGCCCGATGAACGGGAGCGGGGTGTTTCGTTTGCCGCGCGCGGATCGGAACGCGCCGTGTGCGTCGGGCTTACTGGCCGAAATACACGGAGTCGCGGCCATCCTGCTTGACCGCGATTGCGCGGCCGGCACGCACGCCGGCGGCGGCTTGTGCGCCGTAACCGGTTTCATCGGCGTTCGTTACGCGGGCCTGTGCCGTCTGCAGCGCGCGGGGGTAGTACTGATCGGAGACTTCGGGCTTGTAGCCGGCCTGTTCGAGCTGGACGAGTTCCGCGCGCACCTGGGCACGCGTCAACTGGCCCGACGGGTTCGATTGTGCGAATGCGCCATACGAGGCGGACAGGGCGGTTGCGGTGACGACAGCGTAGATGAACGACTTCATGATGACCTCCGGTTTCATTGATTTCGCGCTTCGCTTGTTGCGTTCAGTGGTTGATTGCATCGTAGCGATCGCGTTACCGGTCGGAAATACGCGTTCCAGCGAATAATTATTGCAACTGGGTAAACGATCCGCGGGGATTAGCGTTTTGGTCTGGTGATTGCGGGCATGCCGGAGGGCCTGTCGGTTCGCGCTGCACAGGGGCGTAAGGCGCAGCCGTTCGGGTCTCGATGTGATCGATCGACCAGCGGCCGCGTGACGATCAAGTGAATCGCATTCCGAAGTATTTGGGCGAGACGGTCGGCATGGCTCATGTACTTCCGCGTCACTTGGTCGGGGCCGCCTGACGCTTCCGATATTCGGTGGGCGTGATCCCGACGTGCCGGGTGAATGACCGCCTGAGCGTATCGACATTCGCGAAGCCGCCTTTCGCGGCGACCTGCTTCTGCGTGTCATGCGTGTTCTCGAGCAAATGACGAGCCGCCGTATTGCAGGCGCGCCTGTTTTTCGCCGGCGATGCGCAGCGTTACCGTCTCGGCGTCAATTTCAATCAGATTCCCGTGAACGCGCCGAAGTGTCTCTTAGTGGCCACGCCCCGTCGAAGCGTGAGCGAGAACGCTTCGCGAGCACCGCCGAGGGCGGAATCGCCTTAAATCAGTAAAAAAGTTGTTACGTAACAATCACCAGATGTTTCTCTAACTTTATATACTGAATAGCTGCATCACCTCACCCAGGCGAATCTTCGATTCGCAATCGCCGGAATCTGCTGCCAGACAGCCGGCCACATCCGCTGGCTCCTTCGCCGACGCTTGACGGACAGGCCACCACGGCTCTCCCAACCCGCCCCCACAAGTCATCGGCAAAACGCCTATAATGATTGGGCAAATTGCCGGAGAGAGGTCATGAGCAACATCGCTTTTCATCCTTCGGGTGTCGCGCATCCGCGTCAGGCCGAATTCACGATTCTCGAGCAGCTACTGGCGATCCGTGTCCGATCGGGTGCCGATCTTGCCGAGCTGGCGAGCGCGCGTGTCGACGTCTCGGTGATCGACCGGCTGTCGGAGCGCGGGCTGAAATCGGACGAACTGGCCTTCATCATCCCGCGCCGCACGCTGAGCCACCGTCGCCAGGCGCACGAACGCCTGTCGCCGGAGGAATCCGACAAGGCGATTCGCCTCGCGCGCATCGTCGCGCAGGCGACGGCCACGTTCGGCGACCAGGACAAGGCGATGGCGTGGCTGCGCAACGGGCTTCAGCGCTTCGGCGGCCGCACGTCGCTCGACATGGCGAGCACCGAGCATGGCGCGCGGCTCGTCGAAGAGGTCCTCACGCAGATCGACGAGGGGTACTTCGCTTGATGACGCTGTGGCGGATCAGCAATTACGCCGACCTGAAAGGCATCGGCGGGTTGCGCGCCGGCGGGCGCTGGCATTTTGCCGGACAGCCCGTCGTGTATCTCGCCGAGCATCCGGCACTCGCATTGCTCGAGACGCTCGTGCATTTCGAAATCGCCACCGTCGCGCAATTGCCGAGCGGATACCAGTTGCTTCGTATCGAGGTGCCGGAATCGGTGGACGTCGCCGAGATCGCGGAAGGCGACGCGCCGGACGACTGGCAAACGAACGTCGACTGGACCCGCAGCGCCGGCACCGAGTGGCTGCATACGCAGCCGAGCGCGCTGTTGCGCGTCCCGAGTGTCGTCGTGCCGCACGCGCACAACTTCCTGCTGAATCCGCTGCATCCGGCCGCGCCCGAGATTCGCGTCGCGGAAGTCATGCAATCGCCGTACGACACCCGGATTCTGCGGCTGATCGAGTCGAAGCCGGGCGAATAGAAAAAAAAGAACAGGGCCCATGCCGTGAGCTGGTTCAACGCTCGTGCGCGGCGCGATCCGCGGCCGCATCGGGCGGCAGCGTCTGCCGGATGCGCGTGACCGTTCGCGTACTGAAGAGGCCGAGCATGGCGCTGACATCGGCGTGCGTGTGGCCGGCGAGCAACTGGCGGCGCGCATACGTGTTGCGCAGCACGCGCGGGCTCATGTCCGCTGCGTGGAAGCCGATCGAGGTCAGCGCGTCGCGCACCACGAGCAGCAGAAACATGTCGTTCATCGCGCCACCGCCGCGTGGCGCGGGAAACAGCAGTACCGATGCCGGTGCGTCTGCCGAGCGCGCACGCCATGCGGCGAGCGGCGCCAGCGCGAACGCGGCGAGTTCGATCCGGCGCGCCGGCCGCGCGCGATCGCGCGGCACGGACAGCGCCGGCGGCAGCGCGTCGAGATCGGGCGCGTCATGCGTCGTCACGCGAATCTCGGCGGACGTGATGCCGCTCGCAAGCAGCAGCGCGACGATCGCGCGATTCCGGCAGTCGGCCGGCGTGTCGTCCGGTCGCGGCTGCACGTGGCGCTGCAGCGCCGCGTCGGCGTCGGGCGGCAGGTAGCACGGCTCGGGCTCGCCGTCCGGCCACGCGAGATGGCGCGTCGTCCGGCCGGCCGGATGGATCGTCCGCACGCCGGTGTCGACCAGATGCCGGCCCAGCCGGTCGATCAGCTTCGCGTAACGCACGCGGGTCGAGGTGCCGGGCGCGCACGTGCGTTCGAGCTCCGTCAGGAAGGCTGCGACGTGGTCGGGCCCGAACGTGGCCAGCGACACGCGGTGCGCGATCAGATGGCGCAGGAACCGTTCGAACATCGCGACGTGCTGCACGACCGAGCGCGGCGCGAACGGCCGGCGGCCGGCGCCGGTCGCGGTGGTTTCCTGCCATGCGCGAAAGGCGCCGACGGGATCGTGAATCCAGCGATTCGTATCCATCCACGATTTATAGCCGGACGCGGTGACGCCGGCAATCGTCCCGATGTCCATTCCAATCCGGTCGGCCCGTGCAATGCAACCGGCGCATCAGTGCGCGGCACGCGTCTCGTCGATACCGTCGTCGAGCATTCGTTCCATTGCTTCGACATCCACATTCCGAACCATTCGCCACTGACCACGGCGGCAGGAATTGCCTGCGCGAGCGGCGTGGCCTGCGCGATTTCGACAACGCGCTGACGCGGGTCGAGGACCTGCGCGCGCCGATGCAGTGCAGCAAGCGAACCCTCAAGCCGGCGCGGTGGCGCTGCACATACAACGACCGGTCGCGTCATTTCCTTATTGCGGAAAAAAATTTGTTCGTGGGACTATCGAACGCATTGCCTGTGCACCGAGGGGGTCGCAGGCAGCGCGATGTCCATCGCAACGACCTAAAAGAACATCGACAGACAATGAACAGAACAGCGATTTTCCCGTATGCGTCCGCGTTGCTCGCGGCTGCCCTGCTGACGGCATGCGGCGGCGACGTCGAGAACGAAGCGGGGCGCACGCAGGCACCTTCGACCGATACGAGCTGCCTCGCGGTCGACAACAGCGGCGCGACGGTTGTGGTGGGCTCGAACCAGCCGGGTGATCCGTCGCTGCCGGAAGCGTCGTCGGGTTATCGCACCGGGATGAAGCCCGTCTATGCGAAGACCTACCTGGTGGCGACGTCGAACGCTTACGCGAGCGCTGCCGGCTGCGCGGTGCTGAAGAAAGGCGGCACGGCCGCCGACGCGGCGGTCGCCGTGCAGGCCGTGCTCGGCCTGACGGTGCCGGAGGCGACGGGCCTCGGGTCGGGCGGCGTGCTGCTCTACTACGATGCGCGCGGCAAGACGCTGCAGGCGTACGACGGCCGGGAAACCGCTCCGGCCGCCGCGACGGAGAACTACCTGCGCTACGTCGACGACACGACCGACCATTCGGCGCCGCTGCCGACCGCGCGCGCCAGCGGCCGCTCGATCGGCACGATCGGCGTGCCGCGGCTCATCGAGACACTGCAGCAGGATCACGGCCGGTTGCCGTGGCAGAACCTGTTCGGCGATGCGATCACGCTCGCGACCAACGGCTTCCCGATCGGCGGCCGGCTCGCCGACGCGATCGCGGCAAACGCCGCGAACCTGAAGCGCGACCCCGAGGCCGCCGCGTATTTCCTGAATGCCGATGGCTCGCCGAAGACGCTCGGCACCGTACTGAAGAACCCCGCGTACGCGCACACGCTGACGCTGATGGCGCAGTCGGGTGCGAATGCGCTGTACACCGGGCAGATCGCGCAGGACATCGTCGCGAAGATCGCAACGACGAAGGGCGCGGACGGCTCGACGCTCACGCCGGGCAAGACGACCGTCGCGGATCTGGCCGCGTATCAGGCGAAGCGCCGCGAACCCGTATGCACGACCTATCGCAGCTACTGGGTGTGCGGGATGCCGCCGCCGTCGTCAGGCGGCATCGCGGTCGCCGCGGCGCTCGGCATTCTCGAGAACTTCGACCTGAAGTCGCTGAAGCCGACGGCAATCGATCTCGAGGGCGGCAAGCCGACCGTCGCGGGCGTGCACCTCGTCACGGAGGCCGAACGGCTCGCGTATGCCGACCGCGACAAGTACGTGGCCGATACGGATTTCGTGCCGCTGCCGGGCGGCACGTGGGACACGCTGCTGAACAAGCCGTACCTGAAATCGCGAGCGGCGCTGATCGACACGACCAAGAGCATGGGCACCGCACAGCCCGGCAATTTCGGCGCGGTGCCGCTCGGCGTCGACACGACGCTGATCGAGCACGGCACGAACCAGTTCACGATCGTCGACGGCGACGGCAACGTGCTGAGCGCGACGACGACGGTCGAGTCGAGCATGGGCTCGTTCCACATGACCAACGGTTTCCTGCTGAACAATCAGTTGACCGACTTTTCCGCGAACCCGGTCGACAGCGCCGGCAATCCGGTGGCCAACCGCCTGCAGCCGGGCAAGCGGCCGCGCAGCTCGATGGCGCCGACGATCGTGTTCGGTCAGGCCGCCGACGGCTCGCGCGGCGATTTCGTGATGGCGACCGGTTCGCCGGGCGGCGGTACGATTCCGCAATACGTGGTCAAGACGCTGGTCGGCGCGCTCGACTGGGGGCTCGATGCGCAGCAGTCCGCGGGCCTCGTCGATTTCGGCGCGAGCAACAGCCCGACGACCACGATCGGTGGCGAGCATCCGAACGTCAACGCGGCGAACAACGGTGCGAACGATCCGCTGATCACGGGGCTGCTCGCGCTCGGGCACAAGGTGTCGACGTCCGCGCAGGCGAGCGGCGTCAACACCGTAATGCGCGTGACGGTCGGCCAGTCGCCCGCGTTGCAGGGCGGCACCGATCCGCGTCGCGAAGGCGTCGTGCTCGGCGATACGTTCCGGCCGTAACCGGGCGGAACGCGCACGGCCCCGATCTGCCTGTATCTGCCAACAGGCGATCGGGGTCGCGTTTCTTCAAGGGGCTGCGATGACGCATGCACGTCTGCTTGAAATGGACGCAGTCCTGTCGGTGCCAGGCGTTTCGATTTCCTCGGCGGTGTCGATTGCGACAGCGCGCTGGACAGTCGCGATGCCGAGCCGTTCGATGCGCAGTGGATGGCGGCATTCGATGCGATCGACGACGATCCGGGTACGGCGATCGACAGGCCGGCAGTAGACGCATTGCGGGAAAAGGCATTCAAGCTCGCCTCGGCGCATCGGACAACGCCGGAGCGGCGGCGTGCGTGTCCGACGATATCGAATCGATCGCGAGGTGCCAGTTGTCGCACCGCACCGAGGTCCGGTCGACACACATACTTTGGAATGCATATAAAAACGGCTGGTTCCCCTGCTAGCCGTTTCACGTTCGTGGTTTCCCGATGCGCGGCGATCGGGTGAAGCGTGATCGCGGGGCGACCCGTGCCGCATGCCGTCGGGTTCGCGCCTGCTCGTCGGCAAGTACGCCGTCTTTCCCATCTCAAGCCCCCGATTGTCAAACAGTGTGAGTCAATCGTCAGCATTTGCAACTGAAGTAACAGTCCCCGCAAATCAATCGTTTTGCGCGTCGGCGCCGCTACATTAGCTCCACCTGCCGCACGTCGCGGCGAGGCATGCGACAAGCCGCACGAACGCGGCCCGCAGCAACAACGTCTTTGGGGAGAATGACCATGAACAAGATTCGTACGATTCTGCTGGGTGCCGCTCTGACGGCGATGGCGACGTCGGCTGCTTTCGCACAGACGGCCCAGACCGGCGCAGAGGGTTCCGCAGGCGTCGGCGCACAGGTCCAGACGCCGCTGCTCGGCGGCGGCGTGGGCGTGCAGGCAGGTGCCGGCGCGAATGCGGGAGGCTCGGGTTCGGGCGCAGGCAACCTCGTCGGCGGTGCGCTGAACGGCGTCGGCAAGACGGTCGGCGGCGTCGGCGCGGCAGCCGGCAATGCGGTGGGTGGCGCGACCCAGGCGGTGGGTTCGGCAGCGGGTACGGCGAAGGATGCCGCGGCCTCGGCCGTACACTCGACGAAGTCGCACGTGAAGCATGTCGCAGGCACCGCAAAGAGCCACGCGCAAGGCGCGGTGTCGACGGCAGGCGATGTTGCGGGCGGCGCGAAGGCGAAGGCCGGCGAAGCGCTCGAAGGCGCGACGAATTCGGTGCAGGGCGGCGCATCGGTCGGCGTGAAGGGTTCGGCTTCGGCACAAGGCGGCGCGCTGTAAGCAACACGCATCCAGTCACGGCCCGGTCCGCTTCGAAGCGGGCCGGGCCGTTTTTTTTATCGGCGCACACGGCACGCCGTTCGACGTTCCTCGCAATACGGCGATGCATCGGCGTTCGCCGCGAATCCGGCGGCGCGATGGGCACGCGCGCTACCGGATGCCCCGGGCACGAGCCCGCGACAGGCGACGCGCGCGGCCCCTGCCCATTGCCCGGCCGCCATGCTTAAATAGCGGGGCTCCCGGTTGCCGGGCCGCCGCGATGGCAGCGCCGGCCGACGCGGGCAAGCATGTCCGATCGACATCGTGACGACAGACGACACCAAAACGCCGTTCCGGCCAGCCCGGCGCGGCCCGATAACATTCCGAGGCATCACGTCATGACCATCCTGTTCCGTCTTCTCGCGCTCGCCTGCGCGCTCTGGCTGGCGGCCTGCGCAGCGCCGCCCCCGCCGTCAGGCAGTATCGGCGCGTCTGCGGCTTCACCGCTGGTTCCGGACGCCAGCGAACGCCGCGGGCTCGGCACCGCGTGGGGCGAGTCGGTGCGATCCGAAACCCGCAATGTCGAATTCGAACGCGCGGATCCGGCGAAGCCGACGGATCTCGCGTCGGTCTACTACAACGACGCGCTGCCCGGACATCTTCCCGCATCCCAGGTGCGCCGGCTGCCGACCCGCGTCGCGCTCGCGAACGGCGACATCGCGCTGTCGTTTACGGACGAGAAGGGCGCGCCGCTGCGCCTCGCGCGCAGCAACGGCCGCTGGCACATGGCGGGTGTCGAGGGTTCGCGCTACATGATCGTGCTGCGCAACCAGGGGCGCCGCACGTTCGAAGTCGTGTCGACGGTCGACGGGCTCGACGTGCTGTCAGGGCGGCCGGGCAGCTATACGAACGGCGGTTACGTGCTGTATCCGGGCCGCACGCTGACGATCGAGGGCTTCCGCAAGAGCCGCGACGAAGTCGCCGCGTTCCGCTTCGCGGCGGTACCTGACAGCTATGTCGCGAACTCGAAGTACGGCGATGCCGCGAACGTCGGCGTGATCGGCGTCGCGCTGTTCGCGCAGAAGGAGAACGATGAGGAAGCGCTGCGCCGCAACGCGAATCCGTTCCCCGGCAACGACAACGGCTTTGCGCCGCCGCCGGTGCCGCGCGGCGAGTGACGGCATGCAGCGGATCGCGCCGCGTTCGTCGCGACGAACGACGCACGCGGCGCGATCCGGAAACGGTAATGCCCGGGTGGTACGCCGGCGCATACGACGAACCCCGCTGTGATCCCGCGCGATCCATGCGAATACGAAACCGCCGGACGATATCGGTTGCATTGAAGACAGCGGCGCTGGCGCTGTTGGTTTCCAAACGCCGACGCCCGAATCGGTGCGTCCCGCCAACGGCCATGCGATCGAATGGGCGCGACGCACCGGGCGGCAGCGACATCCGGTGGAAATATCTCGCGCACGACGGCGCAACGCATCGCGTCTATCGTTTCGTGAGCGGCACGTTTGCTGAAGTCGAGGTTCCGCGGTAAGACAGTCGCGCCACGGCACAATGGTTGTTCGAATTCGCATCGCGTGCTTTCTCCACCATCCGGACCGACGGAGAACCCCATGTCGTTACCCGCTTTCAGGTACCATCCCGACCCGCTGGCAACCGGCAGCGTGATCCGGTCGGACGCGCGGGGCGTGTGTTGCGGCGATGCGTGCGGCTACCAGGATTGCGATTGACGGCCGGGCCTGCGCGAGCGGCGCCGCCCTTCGTCATGAAACAGAGGAATCTTCGTGAAGTTCATCCACACGGCAGACATTCACCTTGACAGCCCGTTGCACGGCCTGAGCGCGTATCCCGACGCGCCGGCCGCGCAGTTGCGCAACGCGTCGCGCGAGGCGCTGCGGCAACTCGTGGATCGCGCGATCGAAGAGGAAGTGGCGTTCCTCGTGATCGCCGGCGATCTGTACGACGGCGACTGGAAGGATCACAACACGGGCATCTTCTTCGGCCAGCAGATGGGGCGCCTGCGCAAGGCCGGCATTCGCGCATTCGTCCTCGGCGGCAACCACGATGCCGAAAGCGAGATGACGAAGAAGCTGACGCTGCCCGACAACGTCACCGTGTTCGGCCACCGCAAGCCCGAAACCCACAAGCTGCCGGAATTCGATGTCGCGCTGCACGGGCAGAGCTTCAAGGACAAGGCCGTCGTCGACAATCTCGCGATCGGTTATCCGGACCCGGTCCCCGGGTACTACAACATCGGCGTGCTGCACACGGCGCTCGAAGGTTATGCGGCGCACGCGAACTATGCGCCGTGCACGCTGGCCGAACTGCACGCAAAGGGCTACGACTACTGGGCGCTCGGCCACGTGCACGAATTCCAGCAATGGACGGGGCCGTCCACCGTCGTGTTTCCGGGCAACCTGCAGGGGCGCCATATCCGCGAGACGGGGCGCCGCGGCGCGGTGCTCGTGACGGTCGAGCAAGGCCGCACGCAGGTCGAGCGCCTGTATCTCGACGTGCTTCGTTGGGAAGCCGTGTCGGTCGACGCATCCGATTGCTTCACGGTCGCCGACCTGTCGAGAAAGATCGGCCAGTCGCTGGAGGCGCTGCTGACCGTCGACGGCCACGTGCCGCGCGCGGTGCGCGTGACGGTCACGGGGCGCACGCCCGCGCATGGGCTCTTTTTCGGCCGCGCGCCGCAGCTGCGTGCGGAGGTGCTGAACCAGATCGGCATCATCGGCAACGAGCGGCTGTGGCTGGAGAAGGTCCGGCTCGCGACGTCCGCCGCCGATCATCAGCAGGGCGAGAGCGAGCAGCTTGAAGCGCTGGAGGATTTGAAGCAGATCCTGGCCGAAGCCGCGCACGATCCGGATTTCCTCGCGCTGCTCGAACGCGACCTGAAGCCGTTCGTCGGCAAGGTCCGCAGCGACGTGAAGGAGGAAGTGCCGTTGTTGACGATGGCGCGCGCGGGCGAGCTCACGGCGCTGGTCGAGCAGGTCGGTCCCGCGTTGCTCGCGCGGCTGGCAAGGGGGGAGTAAGCGATGCGCATCAGCCAGCTCGATCTGATCAAGTACGGCAAATTCACCGACGAAACACTGCGGTTCCCGTCGGCCGGCGAGGATTTTCATGTGATCGTCGGGCCGAACGAGGCCGGCAAGTCGACGATCCGCACGGCCGTGTCCGAGCTGTTGTTCGGGATGAAGCTGCAGACGCCGCTCGATTTCCTGCACAGCACGCCTGAACTGCGGATCGGCGGCGTGCTCGAGAACGGCACGGGCGAGTTCGCGTTCCACCGTGCGCGCGGACGCAGTCCGTTGCGCACGCCTGCCGACGACAAACTTCCCGACGACTATCTGGCCGCCATCCTCGATGGCGCGACGCGCGAATTCTTCGAGCAGATGTTCGGGCTCGATCACGGGCGGCTGGTCGACGGTGGCCGCAGCATTCTCGACGCGTCCGACAAGCTCGGCCAGGTACTGTTCGAATCGGCCGCCGGTGTTGGCAGTCTCGGGCCGGTGCGCGAGGAACTCGACGCGCGTTCGGTCGAACTTTGGGCACCGCGCCGCAGCGGCAGCGCGTTTGCGCTGGCAGAAACATCGTTCAACGAAGCCGTGACCGAACTGAAGACGGTGCAGGTGCGCACGCGCGACTGGGTCGATCGCAAGGACGCGCGCGAGGCGGTCGAACAGCAGATCGAGCACGCGCGGGTGGAGCAGCGCCGGCTCGAATCGCTGCGCTCGAAGCTCGAGCGCGTTCGGCGGTTGGCGCCGTACCTGAAGGAGCTGACGGTCAAGGATGCGGCGCTGGCAGAACTGGGCGCGGTCGTCGAGTTGCCGCCGACCGCGTATGCGGACCTGTTGAAGGCGCAGGGCGATCTCGCGGCCGAACAGAAGGTGCTCGAAGAACGGCGTGCCGACCTGCTTGCGAAACGGCAGGCGCGCGATGCGATCGATGCCGACGCCGACACGCTGGCGCTCGAAGCCGACATCGAAGCGCTCGATCGGCTGCGCGGTGCCTGCATGAATCACGCGCAGGATCTGTTGCTGCTCGGCGCCGACGTCGAGCGGCACCTGTCCGCCGCGTTTTCGGCCGCCGCGCAGCTCGGCTGGCCGACGGACGAAGCGACGCTGCGCGCATCGCTGCCGACGGCGCTGTCGCTGAAGACCGTCGCGAACCTGCTGCGCGAACACGGCGCGCTGCACCAGGCGCTCGCCGGCGCGCGAGAATCGCTCGACGAACGCACGCGCGAGCTTGCGCAGGTGCAGGAGCAACGGGCGCGCCTGTCGACCGCCGACGTGCCGGAAGCGCTGCGCGCGGCGCTCGCCGATGCGCAAGGCTTTCGCAACAGCGGCCAGCGCGAACAGGCGCTCGAACACGAAATCGCTGCCGCCGGGCGCACGCTGTCCGGCGCGCTCGATGCGCTTGGCCAGTGGCGCATGCCGGTCGACACGCTGCGCGCGCTCGACGTGCCGTCGGCGGCGCGGCTCGGCGCGCTGCTCAAGGAGGACAGTGAGCGCGCCAGCGCGGCCGCTGCCGCGCGCGACGCGCGGGACGGCGCGCTCGAAGAGCTCGAGCGGCTCGAATTGCAGGAGAAGCATTTCGCGGAGAACCACAAGGTCGTCACGACCGCCGACGTGCTGGCGGCGCGCGCACGACGCGACGGCGCATGGGGCGACATCCGCAGCGGCGCCGTCGATCTGGCAACGGGCGCACCGGCGGTCGACGACGCGATTCGTCTGGCCGACGAACTCGTCGATGCGCAGCTCGGCGCCACGCAGGCGGCGGCGACGCTGCAGTCGCTGCGTCAGCAGGTCGAATCCGCGCGTGCCGGTGTGGCGCGCAGACAGGCTGCGTCGGACGAACGCGAGCGCGAGTTGGCCGCGCATCGCGACGCATGGGCCGAGCTCGCGATGACGGCCGCGGTGCCCGGCATGCCGCTGGCGGCGATGGGCGACTGGCTCGCAAAGCGCGATACGGTGTTCGCGGCGCAGGCCGATCTCGATCGTCAGCGCCGCGAATTCGACACGATTCGCGCGGCGCGCGCCGGTGCCGAAGCCGCGTTGCGTTCGGCGCTGCATACGGTGTCGCGAGGCAGCGAGACGGACGGACTGGCGGCACTCGTCGCCATCGCCGAGACGTTCGTGCAGTCGGCCGAGAAAGCGATCGCGCAGAAGGACAGCCTCGACGACCGCGCGCGGGAAGCCGAACGCGGTTGCGCAACGGCGCAGTCGCGAGTCGGCCATGCGCAAGCAGCCTACGATGCGTGGCACGCGCAATGCCGCGACGCGCTGGCCGACGCGAAACTTTCCGCGAGCGCGGTGACGCTGGCGGCGGCAGAAGGCGCGCTCGGGCTCGCGAATGTGGTGACGGCCGAACTGGCCGATGCGGATGCGCCGCGCAACCGGATCGCTGCGATCCGCGCCGAGCTGGCCGCGCTCGAGGCCGGCGCGCGGCGGCTTGCCGAAGCGCTCGCGCCGGAATGGCTGGCGAGCGGCGACTGGCTGGACGTTGCACGCAGGCTGGCGATGCGTCTCGCGGCCGCAAAGGAAATCGCGCGCGCGATCGAGCGTGCCGACGAAGCCGTGCGGCAGGCCGACGGCAAGGTCACGGATGCGGCCGCCGCGGTGGCGGGCGCCGATGCGCGTATCCAGCCGCTGCTTCAATTGGCCGGCGTGGCGTCGATCGACGCGGCGCTGCCGCTGGCCGAACGCTCGGATCGACAGCGCCAGCTTCGGCAGGCGGTCGATGCCGCGCACGAGGCGCTGGTGCGCGACGGCGACGGGCTGTCCCGTTCGGCCGTCGAGGCTGAGGTTGCGGAACAGGACATCGCCGACGTGCCGGCGCGTCTGGAGGCTGTGAAACAGTCGCTGGGCGATGTCGGCAAGCGGTTGAACGAGCTCGCACAACAGCAGGTCGTGGCCGACCAGGCGTTCGGCGCGATCGACGGCCAGGCGAACGCGGCCGTCGCCGAATCGAAGCGGCAGGAAGCGCTGGCGGCGATGGGCGACGCGGCCGAACAGTATCTGGAGGCGGCCACCGCGAGCCGGTTGCTGAAGTGGGCGACGGATCGCTATCGCGACCAGAAGCAGGGGCCGATGCTCAGGCGGGCGGGCGAGATCTTCGCCGGGCTCACGCTGGGCGAGTTCGCGAAGCTCACCGTCGATACCGAGCGGACGCCGCCGGCGCTGTATGCACGGCGGACGAAGGGAACGTCGGTCGAGGTCGCCGGGTTGAGCGAAGGGACGCGCGATCAGCTGTTCCTCGCGCTGCGAATCGCGGCGCTGGAGCTGCAGCTCGGCAGCAGGACCGCGCTGCCGTTCGTTGCCGACGACCTGTTCATCAACTTCGACGACGCGCGCGCGAAGGCCGGGCTCGACGCGCTGCGCGATCTGTCGACGCGAACCCAGGTGCTGTTCCTGACGCACCACGATCACCTGCTGCCGCTCGTGAAGGACGTATTCGGCGCGCGGGTCAACGTGGTCGAGCTGCAGCGCGCGCCGGCCGGCGCGTGATGCGGGGCGCGCAGGGATGCCGGCACACGGGAAGGGTCATCGCGTGCAGGTAGTATGTGCGGTTCCGAAATGCACGCGACCGGTTCTGCCGGTCGCGGGACTGGCCACACGAGGGGGGAACATGAAAAAGCTGGTAGCCGCGATCGCGTTCGCGGCGGACAAGCATCGCAATCAACGGCGCAAGGACGAAGAAGCGTCGCCGTACATCAATCATCCGATCGCGCTCGCCGACGTGCTGGCCAACGAAGCCGGCGTCGAGGACGAACGCGTGATCGTCGCGGCCGTGCTGCACGACACGGTCGAGGATACGGAGACGACCGAGCAGGAACTGCTGCGGCTGTTCGGCAAGGACGTGGCGGACATCGTGATGGAAGTCACGGACGACAAGTCGCTGCCGAAGGACGAGCGCAAGCGCCTGCAGGTCGAGCATGCGGCGACCATCAGCCGGCGCGCGAAGCTCGTCAAGCTGGCCGACAAGATCTGCAACCTGCGTGACATCGCGCGGCATCCGCCCGCGGACTGGCCGCTCGAGCGCAAGCAGGCGTACTTCGACTGGGCGAAATCGGTTGTCGATCCGATGCGCGGCGTGCATCCCGGTCTCGAGGCGATCTTCGACGCCGCGTACGGCGCACGGCCCGCGGACTGAGGCGCCCGCATGCGTTCGGCCCGATCCGTCGGATCCGTCGCACGGCAACCGGCTGCCGTGGCGGGTGTCGACGTCGGGGGCGACAGGAAGCTGTGCGATCTCGTGATCCTGCGCGGGTCGACGGTTGTCTGCCGCGAACGGCGGATCGCGCCCGAGGCGTTGCCTGCGCTGTGCCTCGCCCATGACGTCGTGGCCGTTGGCGTCGACGCGCCGAGCCTGTGGTGGGCGGGAAGCGGGCGCCGGGCGGCCGAACAGGCGCTCGCGCGCGAACGGATCTCGTGCTTTCCGACGCCGTCGCGGGAGCAGGCGGTCGCGAGCACGTCGGGCTTCTTCGACTGGATGTTCACCGGAGAGCGTGTCTACCGCGCGCTCGCGGATGCGTATCCGTTGCTGACCGGCGCGCACTATGCGGGCGGGCGCGCGAGCTTCGAAACCTATCCGTACGCGATTACCTGCGCGATGCTGGGCAAGGCGGTTGCGTCGGCAAAGCAGAAGCGCAACCAGCGCCGGCAATTGCTGGCGCGTCTGGGGATCGACGTGTCGACGCTGCTATCCGTCGATGCGCGGGACGCGACCTTGTGCGCGCTGACGGCGCAATACGTCATCGATGGAAGCGCGCATGCGTATGGCGATGCAGAGGGGGGGTATATCCGTGTGCCGATCGTGAGCGAAACGATTGTGCTCGACTCACTGTAGATGCGACGCGCGACCCCGGGCGGGCGCAGATCGCAGGATTGTCGTTGCGGCAAGGTGAGCTTTTGCGGGAGGTGTGCGGCTGGCCTGACGACGAAGGTGTCAGGCAGCGATTGTCTGTCGGCACGCATCGGGATTGCGGGTGCACACGACATGACGCCGGTGCGCCGCGCGATCCCGAGCGGCACTGCTCAATCCTCGAGGATGGATTTCGGCACGCTGGACAGATCGCAGGCTTGCGCCTGTTCGAAGTAGCCTTCCGCATCGTCGATCATCACGACCGCGACGTCGATCAGTTCGTCGAGCCGTTGCAGCAGCGATTCACGCCACTCGATGTCTTCGTCGCGCTCGGGTGTCTTGTCCATCTGCTCGATGATCGAGTCGGCCGTCTGCAGGAAAGGAATCGCTTGCTGATAGTTTTCGATCGAAACCAGCGCCGCATTGCGTGCGCCGATGAGCCGTTCGCGATGCTCGTCCGCGAGTTCGGATTCGCCGCTGATCCGCGGCAATACATCCGAGATGCGTTGCAGAAGCGGCGGGGCCTGTTCTTCGAGCAGGATGGCGCGCTCGCGCAGCGCTGCATATTCGTCGCGAAGATCGGCGTCGCCGGGTTGAGTGGTGCTATCCATCGTCGATGTGAGTACGTGGTTCGGTCGCGGCATGATACTCGACTGCGCGAGCCCCCTTGTCCGATCCTCAGGACAGGGTTGCGAAACCCATGAAGGCACGAACGCGCGACGTTGCAGCCGGGCGGCGCGGCGTTGCGTTCCAGCGGCCCGTTGATTGGCGGGGATGCGAATCCGGAGCGCGCCTGGGACAGCATGCCGTCGGCCTCGTATATATATGAGGAAAGAGAGGCTTTCCCGGTATCTATGGCGGCTTTTTCAAAATAATTTCACAAAGGGGCTTGCGCGAAGGGTGCGGGGTGCATAGAATCACGCCTCTTTCGCGCTAACGGCAACGCGGCGCGGGAGAGGGGAAGCGAAGTCGGTGGTGTGCAGCGGGTTGGGCGCACGGCTGGCGCAGGAAGATGGACCCCGCAGTCGCAACGAAGCAGTTAAAAAGTTGTTGACGATCTGCGAAACACGGTTCATGATCTCGTTTCTTTGCTGCTGAAAACGCAGCGCTGCTGAGAAACACGAAGTTTCTCGCAGAAATGCTCTTTAAAAATTAACAGCCGATAAGTGTGGGCGCTTGATGGAAGCGAGCTGATCTTCGGATCAGAAAGCGAAAGTATCAAGAGTCTCACACTAAAGTAAGTCAGGTTTATGAAGTGATTCATATTCCTGTCAGCTTTGAGTGAGCGACCGGTTCGAAAGAACCGAAAACAGTAACAGGTTTAAACTGAAGAGTTTGATCCTGGCTCAGATTGAACGCTGGCGGCATGCCTTACACATGCAAGTCGAACGGCAGCACGGGTGCTTGCACC